>CAYVVK010000226.1:0-2245 GCA_964454855.1 uncultured Phaeodactylibacter sp.
CCGAGCAGGCTGTGAAGGCAGGCAACGAGTACACGGTAGCGTTCAAAGCTTCTGACATCGCCAACATCGATGGCTACCAGGCCACCTTGTCTCTGGACAAGTCGCTGGAACTGGTGGACATCATCAGCGGAGTGGCTACGGAAGACAACTTTGGCCTGGCGTACCTGAATGAAGGCCTGATCACTACCAGCTGGCACAGGGTTTCGACTTCCGACTTCGCACTTCCGACTTCGCCTTTATTCAGCCTGGTAGTCCGCGCCAATGCGGATGCACAGCTGAGCGAGCTGCTGGCGGTGAACTCCCGCATCACGAAGGCAGAAGCTTACAACCGCGAGGGCGAGTACATGGGCGTAGGCCTGCAGTTCTCCGGCCAGGAGGTATCTGCAGCAGGCTTCGAACTGTACCAGAACCAGCCGAACCCCTTCAAGGGCGAGACGGTGATCGGCTTCAAGCTGCCGGCTGACGAGAACGTTACGCTGACCATCAGCGACGTAAGCGGCAAAGTACTGAAACTCCTTCGTTTGGACGGTGTTAAGGGTTACAACCAGGTGGTTGTCAACTCCAGGACGTTACCTGCAAATGGCGTACTGTATTATACAGTGAAAACCGGCGAACACACTGCTACTAAGAAGATGGTTATTATCGATAAGTAACACGATTCTTCTGAATTAGGTTAGAGTGGCTCCCGGACAATGACGGGAGCCACTCTTTTTTTTGTCACTCAGAGTAGTATTTTGTTTTCCCCACGGATTTGGTTGGTAAGCAAAAAGGGTGTAAAATTAGGCCTGCGTAGCAAATGACAGCCTATGAGCATAAAAGAATTCATAACACTTCACGCTTTCTTCCTCTTGCTGGCCTCCTGCCAGCCAGCCGATAGGGCAGGCCAACAATCAGAACAAAATGCCGGGCTAACGGAAGAACAGGCGCCGGAAGAAGAGACGGCCTACGGCGCCGTCTTCACCAGCCTGGCCGACACGGCCATTGCCCGCGGCTTTACCACCGATTACCTCATGGGCCGGTTCGAACCCGCTGAACATCCAGACTTCACCCTCATTGAAACGCAGTATGCCGATAGAGAAGGGCTCTACCTCCGCAAGGATGCCTACGCTGCATTTCTGGATATGTATGAATCCGCCAAATCGGATGGCGTCAGGCTAACTATCCGCTCGGCAACTCGTAATTTCGACTACCAGAAGGGCATCTGGGAGGCCAAATGGACGGGCGCCCGCAGTATCGAAGATGGCAAAAATGCCTCCCAGGCTTATCCTAACCCTAAAGAGCGGGCTCTGAAAATACTGGAATACAGCTCCATGCCCGGCACCTCCCGCCACCACTGGGGCACGGACATCGACCTCAACGCCTTCAACAACGAATACTTTGCCTCCGGCGAAGGCCTGAAGGCCTACCAGTGGCTTAGCGAACACGCTTCGGAATACGGCTTCTGCCAGCCCTACAGCCCCAAAGGCGAAGAACGCCCCCACGGCTACAATGAGGAAAAATGGCACTGGTCGTACCTGCCCATTGCCCTGCCGCTTACCGCCCTGGCCAAAGAAAACCTGAAGGACAGCATGATCAGCAGCTTTAAGGGAGCGGAAGCAGCGGAGCAGATCGGCGTAGTGGAGAAGTACGTCCTCGGCATCAACTCAGATTGCCTGCCCGACTGACAAATTGAGTTTTTTGCCCGCTACTGCGTATCTTATCGGCTCAAAAACCGATACACATGAAGCGACTGATCCTCTTTTTTTGCTGCGTGCTACTGGTGGGGCAGCTCTCCGCACAGCTGCTACAGGGCAAAATGAATGAAGACTACACCATTACCGTTCGAAAATCCACAGCGCCTATACCTCTTGAATTCCGGAGAGGTAGTTTTGAACAGCTGCCAGGCTTTCCTAAAAACGCTTCGAACAGTACATTGAAGAACAACCGCAACGTCGCCCTGGCAGACCTCAACGATGATGGTATAGAGGACATCATCTGGGCAACCGACAAGAAAATGTTCGTCCATACCAAGGATGGCCTGCTTTGGGAAAGGGACCTGGCCGCCCTGGCCGTCTACCCGCCTAGTGTAGCCGATATCGATATGGATGGCGAGCCGGAGATCGTCCTGGCTACCGGTGGGCCTTCTTCCGTGGCTGACCCTCAGTTGTATGTATTTGAAAAAGATGGCTCCGATATGCCCGGCTGGCCCATTAGCCTGAACAACAACTGGCTTCTGCTTTCTCCGGCCCTTTCCGATGTAGATGGC
>CAYVVK010000226.1:2255-8132 GCA_964454855.1 uncultured Phaeodactylibacter sp.
GGAGATCATCGTGCTGGAACGTGATTTTCCCATCGGTTATGTCCACATCCTGCGCCACGATGGCACTTCCTATAGCGATGACTGGCCGGTGGTACTGGACGCTACGCCGGCCGTAACGCCCTCCGTAGGCGATGTGGATGGCGACGGGCAGTTCGATATTGTCGTCCATTCTACCAGTTCCCGTTACGTATTCGACTTACAGGGCAGGATCAAACCCGGCTTTCCAGTGACGACCGGGCCGGAGACCAAATACTCTTTCCAGTCGCCCATCATTAAGGACTTTGACGGCAACGGCAGCCTGGAGATCGTGGGCGCCGCGAATAGCGATGCCAGCCTGTATTTTGTTACGGAAAGCGATGGCAGCTACCGGGAAGGCTGGCCCTTCCCCACTACGGAAACCTTTTCCACTCCTACGGTGGTAGAGATCGATGGCGAGGATTGGATCTTTATGAACCGCCCGCTTTTTCAGGACATTCCCCAGGATATGCTTTGGGCCTGGGATGCCGACGGCAATGTCAGAGAGGGGTTCCCCATCAATCAGGTTAATGGCTCACAGGGCATCATTGCCGTAGGCGATGTGGACGGAGATGAGGCCTATGAGATCCTGTTTGGCACCAACGCCATCGACACGGCGGGCTTCGGTTTTATTCACGCCTACGAGCTGGACGGCGCCACTCCCGTAGAAGGCTTCCCCATACGGCCCCGTGGCTGGAACCTGATGAACGGCCCCGCTCTCGGCGATGTCAACGGAGATGGCATGATGGACCTGGTAGCCCTGGGCTATACCCTCAATTTCGGCCAGGCGCCGGACTCCGTCTACCTCCACGCCTACAACCTCAACGTGCCCTACAGCCCGGAGCGCGTGCTCTGGAGCACCTACAAGGGCAACAACACCCGCAACGGCCTGATGACGCCTCAGGTTTCCACGGGCGTAGTGGCTCCGAACCCGGTGCTAAAAACCCTCAGGGCCTTTCCCAACCCTGCAGGAGAAGAAACCACGCTTTTCTTCAGCCTGGAGGAACCGCTGCACGCCAGCATTCAGCTCACCGACAGCCAGGGTAGAGAATACCGGCACCTCCCCGCTCAGGCCTGGCTTGCCGGAGAACAACAGGCCCGCCTGCCGCTGAACGGCATGGCTGCCGGCCTGTACTGGATCAGTATCCGGAATGGAGAAAGCATACTCGGTTCGGCGCCCATTCTGGTGCGGTAGCTAAACAATATGCCAGGCGGCTTGTATTGGATTAATGAAGTGACTCGTAACCCTAATTCGCGACTCGAAACTCGCGACTCGAAACTCAAAACTTACACCCCTATGGCACTCACCGAATCTAAAATGCTGGCGCTGGGAACCAAAGCGCCGGACTTTACACTACCCGACACCGTCTCCGGCAAGGAGCTCAGCCTTTCGGACATCGCCTCCGATAAGGCCACCGTCATCATGTTCCTCTGCAACCACTGCCCCTATGTGATCCACGTCAATCCCGAGATCGTCCGCCTGGCGGA
Organism: uncultured Phaeodactylibacter sp.; assembly: GCA_964454855.1. Lineage (GTDB taxonomy): Bacteria > Bacteroidota > Bacteroidia > Chitinophagales > Saprospiraceae > CAYVVK01. The sequence goes on from CAYVVK010000226.1 coordinate 3,759, forward strand.
AGAATACCAGAAGAAAGGGGTAAGCTTTGTGGGCATCAGCTCTAACGATGTGGAGAAATACCCGCAGGACGGCCCGCAGAAAATGAAAGAAAAAGCGGAAGAACTGGGTTATCCCTTTCCGTACCTCTATGACGAAAGCCAGGAAGTGGCCCGCGCCTATGATGCGGCCTGCACACCGGATTTTTACGTCATCGACGGAGATGGGAAACTGGTATACCGCGGCCGCCTCGATGGCTCGCGCCCCGGCAATAACGAACCGCTCAGCGGTAAAGACCTGCGAACAGCACTCGACGCCATTCTGGCCGGCGAACCGGTACCCGAAAGGCAGTACCCCAGCGCCGGGTGTAATATCAAGTGGAAGTAAATACCCGGCCGTTTAGTGTTTGCTCGCCCTGCTTCGATGGCAAGAGTCCAAACGCTTCGTTTCGGGCGTTTGGAGTGGATTGTTATATTGTTGGATTGCTACATTGTTTAATTGTTTCTCCCTGGCATTTTCCGCCGGGCAGAAACGAACGATTCTGCGGCTCGTACTGTTGATTGTCAGGTAAATACAAAGGGAATTCACTACCTTTGCAATCCGAAAAAGAAAAAAATAATGTTTCCGGAATACGATGTGATAGTGGTAGGAGCCGGGCACAGCGGCTGTGAGGCTGCTGTTGCCGCCGCCAATATGGGCTCCAAAGTGCTGCTGGCCACGATGAATATGAACACCATCGCCCAGATGTCCTGCAACCCGGCCATGGGCGGGGTGGCCAAGGGGCAGATCGTGCGTGAGATCGATGCCCTGGGGGGTTATTCTGGTGTTGTGACCGACCATACCATGGTGCAGTTTCGCATGCTCAACCGCTCCAAAGGCCCCGCTATGTGGAGCCCTCGTGCACAGAGCGACCGCATGCTCTTCGCCCGCAAATGGCGCAATATGCTGGAAGCACACCCCAATATCGACTTCTGGCAGGAGATGGTGACGGGCATCGTGGTGAAGAACGGCCTCGTTAGGGGGGTACGCACCGGAATGGGGCTGGACATTGCCGCTAAATCGGTCATTCTGACCAACGGTACTTTCCTCAATGGCCTCATCCACATCGGCGAAAAGCAGTTCGGTGGCGGCCGCGCCGGCGAGCGCTCCTCCAAGGGCATTACCGAGCAACTCGTCGAGCTGGGCTTCGAGGCCGGCCGGATGAAAACGGGTACTCCGCCCCGCGTGGACGGCCGCTCGCTCGACTGGAGCGCCATGGAAGAACAACCCGGCGATGAAGCGCCCGGCAAGTTCTCCTACACCGATACGCCGGAACTGAAAAAACAGCTTCCCTGCCACATCGCCTATACCAGCCCCGAGGTACACGACATCCTGCGGACGGGTTTCGGCCGTTCGCCCATGTTCAACGGCCGCATTCAGGGGCTGGGGCCGCGCTATTGCCCTTCCATTGAAGACAAGATCGACCGTTTTGCCGAACGCGACCGGCACCAGCTGTTCGTAGAGCCCGAAGGCTGGGATACCTGCGAGATATACGTCAACGGCTTCTCCTCTTCCCTGCCGGAAGACGTGCAGTATAAGGCCTTACGTAAGATCCGGGGATTCGAGAACGCGAAGATGTTCCGGCCGGGCTACGCCATTGAGTATGATTTCTTCCCGCCCACCCAGCTCAAAGCTTCTCTGGAAACCCATCTGGTGAAGAACCTTTTCTTCGCCGGCCAGATCAACGGCACCACAGGTTACGAAGAGGCAGGCTGCCAGGGCCTCATGGCCGGCATCAATGCCCATTTGGCCATTAATGAAGAAGAACCTTTCGTTTTGAAACGCTCAGAAGCCTATATAGGCGTACTTATTGACGACCTTGTCAACAAGGGCACCAAAGAACCTTACCGCATGTTCACCTCCCGCGCAGAGTATCGCATTCTGCTGCGCCAGGACAATGCCGACCTGCGCCTCACGCCCCTGGCGGAAAGGCTGGGTATACAGGGCCTGGAAGAGCGCATGCAGCGCGTGCGCGCCAAGGAAGACGCCGCCAACGCTATAGAGGCCTTCTGCCTTGACTACAGCGTAGAACCCGGCCAGGTCAACCGCTACCTGGAAGAACAGGGAACCTCCACGATCAGCCAGAAAGTGAAGCTGCATGGCATCCTGCTGCGCCCGCAGATCGACATGGCGGGCCTGCGCAAGGTGATCCCCGCCCTCGATGAGTTTATCAACGGCTACGAACAGGAGTTCGTGGAGCTGGCGGAGATCAACATGAAATACGAGGGCTACATTAAACGGGAACAGGAACGCGTAGACAAAATGAACCGCCTGGAATCCGTACGCCTCAGTGAAACCTTCAACTACGAGGGGCTGAAGTCGCTCTCCAAAGAGGCCCGGGAGAAGCTATCGAAGATACGCCCCATGACCGTCGGGCAGGCCAGCCGCATCAGCGGAGTGTCTCCTTCGGATATCTCGGTGCTACTGGTGCATATGGGAAGGTGATGGTTTTTCGTGATTCCTGCCTTCGCAGGGGATGTGTTTAGCGGCCTGAAAGGCCAATATAATCCCGATAGGCTTTAATTATGCTGCCCTTTCAGGGCGCGCCTCCCACTACATCACTTTACACGGGGCGGTGCCCCGTGCTAAGGTATAGTAGCCCTCCGGGCTGTAAACAAAGCGCTAAACACATACTTCGCAGGAATCACGAAGCAACAAACATCCCCTCTTCCCCCTCCGTTCTATAGCAAAGCACCCCGGCCAAGCGGTGCTGCTATAAATGAACGAAAACCACACATCATGTTCTTCTACACCATTGGATACGCCTTGCTCCTTGCGGTAGTGTTAGCCCTCCTTTTTTCCAGCATTTTCAGAAATTCCGGCCCCTGGGATAATTTCTGGATCTATCTGATCGTGCTGTTTCTCGCCATCTGGGGCGCCAGCCTCTGGCTGACGCCGGTTGGCCCGGTTTACTATGGCATCGCCTGGGCAGACCTGTTCATCATCGGCCTGTTTGTAGCGCTGCTGCTGGCAGCGGCCGCAGAAGCAAGCCGGCGCAAGTACAGGAAATATCCCGAGGGAGAGGAAGTAGACATTGTAAAAGAAAGTAAGAAAGAACCCGGAGCCATCACCCTTTTTGGCGTCTTTTTCTGGCTCTTTATGGCCTTTTTGCTGGCTGTAATTATCATTGGCATTGTTAATCTGGTTTAGGCAGCGAGCCACCACATTAAGAGCCTGATATTTCTCATGCCGCCTTCTGACGAAAATCATCGCTGCCAACAGTAAAAAGACGCACTTTTATAGTGCAAATAAAACCTACGGTTATGCGTACACTAGAGCAAATTTTCCCTGGCCTTTTCGCTGCCCTGGGTATTACCCTGGTGGCCACCTGGTTTGCCCTGATCATCATGGGCATGGCCAACATTTTCGTACATATCATTTTCCTCTTCATCGTTGCCTTTATTTTCGAGCTATATTCCACCAATCAACAATATCAGGAAAAAGCGGAAGAACGCCGCCATGAAGAAGAGATCAGGCGCCTGCTGAAACGAGTGGAAGAAGACGAACCCGAGGAAATGATACAGGAGCTGGAAGAGGCAGAAAACCTGTGATCATTCACCAACATACCCTGAGGCGAATGAAAATGGCGGCAAGAGCCTGAAACCTTGCCTTTGCCGCCTGCTTTTGCGGCAGGACAAATTGAACAAGCTACAACTGCAGGACGGCGCAGCGGGCAGAAAGCTGCCTTATTGCGCTGCCCTGCAGTTTTTTTTGCTCTACTGCATACGGCCCACTGCCTCACTGCATACTGCCCTACCTCGCCACAACAAAGCGCACCGCCTGCTGCTCTCCTACAACCTGCAAAAGATACGTTCCCGGCAACAGCCGGCTGATATCCGCCTGTACCTGGTTTTCACCTTCCTGCAAAGCCCAGGTGAACTGCTCCACCGTTCTACCCAGCAGATCACTCACAATCAGCTGTATCTGCCGGGCTTCTTTCGAATCGTAGCGTACATTTAGCAGCTCCCTGGCCGGATTGGGAAAGCAGGCCAGCCGGCGTACGGCTTCGGATCGTGTTGTCTTTCCCGAAACCATCAACCCGCCGGGGGTTCTTGCGCCAATATTCACACAAAAACTGCTTACTTCAGTAAACCCGAACACATCACCGGAGGCCAGCACATTGCCCGCGGCATCTTCCAGAGAGTAGGAACCGGCGCCGTAGGCACAACACAGGCCATCGCCGTAGGCGTCGTAGGCCGTAAGGTCATAACAGCCCGCAGGCAGGCAGATGACATCCTCCACTGTAGAGCCATCGGCCCGGTTGCCGTAGGGCCCGCCCGAGGCTACCGCGAAACCATTGCCGTCGGTGATCTCCCAGCTCGTTTCTTCGGGGTAGTTATCGAGATTGATCGTCAACT
>CAYVVK010000226.1:8142-9500 GCA_964454855.1 uncultured Phaeodactylibacter sp.
CAAACAGGAGCAGTGCCGGTGGTGAGTTCAAGTGCATCGATGGCCATATCGCCCTGCCAGGTATTGCCGGTGGTGCCTGCGAAGCGCAATTCAACACCCCCGCCCAGATAGTCATTCAGCAAGATGGAAGCCGTGCGCCAGGCGTTGCCCTGGTTGCCGGAAACCGACCAGAGGGTAGCCCAGCTGCCGCCGGCAGAAGGGCGGGCCTGCAGGGAGAGGCTGCCCATGGAGCTGGCGCCATACATGTGATACCGGAAACTAAAGCTGGCATTACCGGCTGCCGACAGGTCGAAACAGGGGCTGTTGAGCAATGCGGTGCGGCTCGGATAATTTGGGCTGGAGGATTCCACATAGGCATATACGCTGCCATCGGAAGCCCCCGATGGGCCGGTACTGCTGGACGGAGTGCCGCCTGCCCGGCGGATCCACTCTATATCATCCAGGGGATCCTGTTCCCATTCTCCAAAGCTGCTTTCGAAGCTTTCCCGATAAGGAAAGGCAAGCACTCCCTGCAGGCAGGCTCCCGAACCGCCGTCCATTACTCTGATGTATCCCGTCTTGGTTTCCGTATCGCTGCCCAGGGCGTTGCCGGCCGTCAGGCTTACGCTGTAAGTACCCGGAGTATTATAGGCCACTGTGGGGTTTTTGTCTGTACTGCTGGCTGGAGTGCCGCCCGGAAAAGACCAGGACCAGGAAGTGGGGCTGTTTGCCGACAGGTCGGTGAAACTGACGCTCTGTCCGGCTGTCAGCATGGTAATGTTGGCGGAAAAATCCGCTACCGGCGCCGCACCGGAGGTAAAGGCGATATCATCCACAGCGATATCGCTACGGTAGCCGACTCCGGTACGGGCAAGGAAACGCAGGCGCAGTTCGCTGTTGCCCAGGTAGCTGCCCAGGGCTACCGTGGCGTTCAGCCAGTTATCTCCCTGATCGCCGCTTTGCTCCCATACGTTTTCCCAATTGATGCCATCTGTACTGGCCTGCACCCGCAACGACCCCATATTTGATCCGTACATGTGATACTGAAACTTGAGTTCTGCATTGGCCAGGTTGGTGAGGTCAAAACAAGGCGATTGCAGAATGGCCAGCTTATCCGGATAGTTGGGGCTGGAAGACTCCACGTACATATAGTAGCTTCCCGCTGCCGCTGCCGCCGGGCCGGTATTGCCGGAAGGCGTAGCGCCCGAACGGCGCGTCCAGTCGATGTTGTCTTCCCTGCTCTGGCTCCAGTTTCCGAGGCCATTTTCGAAACCCTCCCCGTAAGGATAAGCCGCAATACAGCCCGAACCACCTCCCCCTCCGCCGGAACAGGCAGTGGAACTAGCCAGAGAGGCCCGCCGCGGGCTGTTGGCCATCAC
>CAYVVK010000227.1:0-9444 GCA_964454855.1 uncultured Phaeodactylibacter sp.
CCAAATAAGATTTGGCGCTAATATAACTCTTTCAAAGAACTTAACAGCCCTGCCCAGTATGGGGGCCTAAAAACAGGAAAGCGCCTCCCCGCACAAGGCAGGAAGGCGCTTTCTTCAGGCTATTTCAGCTCAAAGAGCTGAAAAGGCAAAAACTTATTGTACGATCACAGATTGTGTGAACTGCGCTTTGCCGTCCATTACCTGGATCATGTACGCGCCAGCCGGGATGTTGGACACATCAATCTCGATGTTGCCCGTCTGGAAAGTACCCCGATAGCGCTCAGTAACCACCTGTCCGAAGGGATTCAGCATACGAACCGTCAGGTTGTCGGCCGTTTCGCCGAGGTCCACGCGGACGTTCAGCAGGTCTTTAACCGGGTTCGGGAATACCTGAACGCCAGCTTTGAGCTGCGTATCGTCTACGGAAACTTCATTACAGGTTACGCAGAAGCCGAAGCAGACTACGTCGAGGGTCATGTCCATATCGCCTGCTGTTACCTGGCGGTCGCCGAAGTCACCAAAGCCGCACTCATCAGTGGGCAGGTTGGGCTCCCAGCCACCGGGGCCGTTCTGGAACTTATAGTTGTAAGTCTCGCCCGGGTTGAGGGCCAGCTCGAGAGTCCAGATGTTGTCGGCGCCTTCCGTCATGGGCTCTCCGGTGAAGTTGTTAAACGCACCGGCGAGGTACATGCCATCTTCGGAAAGTTCGCCGTTGGCCACCAGGATAGAAGCATCTACCTGGAAGGTTACGGTAACGGTAGCCTCGGTCAGGCTAGTGACTTCGATACAGTATTCGCCATCAGCCGGGAAGTCGGGGCCGAAGCCGTCTACCATCAGGTAGTAAGTAACGCCAGATTCGGTCTGCAGCGTATCGCCGGCGGGGAAGAAACCGTCAGCGGAATTCGGGCCATCCTCGCTACATAACACTGCTTCCAGTTCATCACAGCTACCGGAGTAGATAACGAACTGCGTATCGTCGAAGTCGATCGGGTCTTCACCACAGCCCAGCGCTTCAATGAAGTAGGCACCGCCGTCCCCTTCGAAAGTATACCACATGGTGCGCTCCAGAGAAGGAGCTGAGCCACCGCCATCGGGCTCGCCGAAGCATTCCCAGCCGAAGTCGGGATCCTGAGGGGTGGTGGTGTAGTTGGTGTTGTCAAATGGGCCGACAGAGACCGTGCTGCCGAATTCTCCTTCGAAGGCCTCCTGAATGTTTTCAGAGGTGGAGCAGACATCACCCGGGAGAAGGATGTTGAGCTCCCACTCGAAGGGATCTTCGTCAAATATATCCATCCACTCGATGTAGTAAGTGGTGCCGGCAGTCACTTCCAGATCCAGGATCTCGGAACCAGGGCTACAGCCACTCGGGCCATCGTCATTGCTTGCCACAACTTCGAGGGTGCTTTGGTTATCGCAGGATCCGGTATAGACAGTCACATAAGTATCCACTCCACTTCCACAGGAATTGATACTGACCAAGCCATCTTCAGTGGGCGTGTAGGAGAACCAGGTGGCGCCACCGTACATCTGCGGAGAGAATACCGCACTGCTGGGGTTGGAAGAAGCACCCAGCAGGCCACTACCCACACTGGCTTCTCCGAAGCTTTCCGCCATGTGAACGCCAGGCTCAACCGCTACGGCGGAAGCGCAGAAGTTGCCGGCAGGCAGCTCACCACCGGTGAAGGTCAGGCGGAAGTCGAAACCGTTGGCACTCCAGTAGTCGTCCCATACGATATAATAAGTCTCGCCGGCAGTAACTGCGGCCTCTGCCAGGGAAGCATAGGGGTCACCCGTGCTCATCAGGCAGCGGTCATCGTTGGCGCTTATAATGTCCAGGTCATCGCAAGTACCACCTAAGATGTAGACTCTGGTATCCTCAGGTGCGTTGCAGGAACTCACATTGATGAAGCCGTCCTCTTCCGGCGTAAAGCTGTACCAGCGAGACTGCAGGCCATCACCTTCATCGTCGAAAAATATACCGCCTCCGAAGCAGTCCAGCTCACCTACCGTCGTGCCCCCTGCATCGATGGGCGTAGCCGTCTGGCAGTACAGCCCTTCAGCCGGTTCGGGGATCTGCAGGAACTGGAAGTCGTCTACATACCACAGGTTGTTGCTGTTGGCCGGGTAGAAGTTCACTCCGGCGAAGGATTGCCGGCCGGTAGTCTCGAAGGGCTGATAGGTTAGCGGCCAGCTGGAAATAAATTTGCCGTCAACATGAACGCGAACGAGGTTATTGTCCACATCGAGTACATTAACTACTGTAAAAAACTCTCCTTCGGGATATTCAAAGGTTGCCCGGGGTTCTGCCTCACTGGCACTGCCTGCTTCCAGGCGGCCCGTACCATCTCCGTCGAAGTACAGTTGGAAAGCCCATTCCGTACCCGGGGTCTCCGTCTTCTGGAAGTTGTAGTAGGCCAGGTTGCCTTCCGGCACCAGCATGTTCCACTGGACAACATAGTGGCCAGAAGTGATCGGCTCCGAAGCAAGTAAGTATACAGGGTCTACATCTGTGCCGGTACCGGTGATCCGGTGTGAATTGGAGCCACTGGCCGCGAAATCAGCGCTGACCAACCCAAGGTTGGAAGTACCCGGCCAGGGAATGATGAAGTCGAGGTCCGGCTGTTCACCGGCCGTCTGGCCTTCGAAGTCTTCCGAGATGATAACTGTCGGGTCGTCACAGCTGGCTGCCGGACAGTTTTCGCAAAGGCCGAAACATACGGGAGAAAGATTTATAGGGGCCGTGGCGCTTACGATCAGCGGGCGGATGTTGAAGCCAAAGCCGGAGGGCAGGCCGCAATCATCGGGTACTGCTTCTACAGCCGGCGCATCGGGAGGAGATACCGCGCCGTTCACAAAGGCATAGCCGATGGTGTCCAGGGCAGTAAGAGTAGCCGTTCCGGACCAGGTGCCGTCGCCATCCTCATCGGCGAGTTCTACCACGGTTACGTCCTCGAGGCCACCTGCGCCGGGGCCGGCATAAACCATGCTTACCCCATCTTCAGAAACTTCTTCGAGCGCCATATTGACGTTGAAGGTGACATCCACGGCGGGCAGTTCGCCTTCTACGATCTCAAAGTCGAAGCCTTCGTTGCTCCAGGGGTCATCCCAGTACACGAAGTAACGGGTTCCGGCGGTGGCCAGGAAGCTCGTTTCGGAAGCAAAGTTACCGTTGTCGGGGTCGCAATCGTCATTGAATGCAATCACGGCCAGGTTGGCAGGGTCGCAATCCGGGCCGCCGAGGACCACCACGCGGGTATCCACATCGGTCAGGGCGCAGGAACTTACCGTCACCAGGGCATCCTGGGTGGGGGTGTAAGAATACCAAACGGCATTGGCTGCTCCTGCAAATATGGCGCCAAAACCGGAATCCACTGCATCAACAGTAGTGGTGCCGGGGCCGATCTCGATAGCCGTATCGCAGATCTCTCCGGCTTCGGGAGCTACACCCGTACCCGAAAGCGTGGCCGTCAGGCCATTGCCCAGTTCCGCACGGATCTCCTGGCACTGCTGATAGGGGATCATGACAGAGGGGATGGTTACAGCGCCCATGTCATCTCCGCCCATGACGATAGCCTGGGTGGGGACAGCGGCGTTGCTATTACAAACGATGACGCCGATAGCGCCGGCGGCCTGGGCATTGAGCACTTTCTGTACGAAAGAGCAAGCGCCGCGGTCGATCAGGGCGATAGCGCCGGACAGGTCATTGGTCACTTCCGCACAGGCAGTAAAAGTGGTGGTGGAAGTATCCATGGCTGCGACAACCGGGCCGGAGAGTTCCTCCGTGAGGCCGGGGCCAAAAACAGCCTGCCGGGCAGCGTAATCACCGGCCACGCTTTCCGGGGCGGTAATGACAACTGTTGCATCAGACTGCGCCTGCAGTTGGAATGCACCGAGGCACACCAGGGCAAAGGCGGCCAATAGATTGGTTAGGTTATGGTTGAAAGTCAACCAGGTAAAGTAATTTTTTTTCATACTAAACGCATTTAGGTTTAAGTGAAATTTATAAATGAAAAATAAGTAAATTCTGCCAATTCAAGTTTTCTCTTTCGATTATTTTGGGGGTTTGTCTGTCAGTTGTCTGTTAAATTTAGTTGGGTTTGTGTAAAAAGGTACCTCCAAGCTTCGTCTTGGAGAATTTGAAATATATTCACCATTATCAAAGAAATATTTACACAATATTATTTTTATCGATTAACTTGAATTTAAGCTTTTTACACAACCCCGTGACGGCAAGATGCCCACACGGGCCAGTATTGTGGCCGTCACTACTACCTCACCACCACTACCGGCCGGCTGTGGATCACACCGTCGGCAGAGAGCTGCAGGAAATAGGTGCCTGCCGGGAGGGCTTGAACGTTGATCTCACGGGCGCCGGCCTGGATATTCGTCAGGCGTTCCTGCCGCAAGGTTCTGCCCAACATATCCGTCAGGCGAATATTCATTTCTGTTACGGTTTCTGAAAAATCATAGCGCAGATTCAGCAGGCCATGAGCCGGATTAGGAAACACCTCCACCCTTTGGGCCAGTTCTTCTTCCCTCACATTTACAGGCTCGGTGGGCTCAAATTCCATCGTCCAGATGTAAAGCTCTGCCGACCCTTCCTGTTCTATTCGGCGGTCGATCCATTCAATATAATAGGTGGCGCCCCCTTCAAGCTCTATGCTATCGAGAGCGGCCATAACCTGCAGCTCATCCCCGTCAAAGCAACCGTCATCATTTTCAGCAACGAGGGCCAGGCCTTCAAAGCTGGAACAATCTCCGGTGTAGACGAAGAAGTAAGTGTCGGAAGCAGCGAACTCACAGGAAGAAATGCTCATCAGCCCGTCGGCGGGTGGGGTAAAAGCATACCACTTTGACTGAGTATAGCTGGTGATGGAAGCTACCGTATTGTTGATATTGGGCCCTCCCACAGCCGCTTCGCCGGTAATTTCTTCGATGGTAAACTCTCCGGGCTCGATGGGAATGGCCGACTGGCAAAACTCGCCAGGCTCGGGCTCCGTCTGCGTGTCCAGCGCGAGTTCGAAGGTAAAGCCATCTGCTTCCCAGACGTTATCCCACATGATGTAATAAGTGGTGCCGGCAGTGGCTACCGCTTCCCGGTAGGAAGCCCAGTCATTGCCATCGCCCTGGTCACAGCGGTCGTCATTGACGCCTACCGTTTGCAGGCTGCGGCAATCCTCTCCGGAAAAGATCCAGCCGCGGGTATCCACACCGCCTCCGCAGGAGGAGATGGATAGAATGCCATCCTGCTCCGGCGTAAAGGCATACCAGTAGCCGCCGAATGCTCCGTTACCGCCGGTCAGGTCATAACCCGCACCGTAGCAGGACAGGCCCGGCACGGTCAGAAAACCAGGCGCTTCCACCACTTCCGCCGTGTAGCAGTACTGGCCTGTTTCGGCGGCGGGGATTTCCCGGAAGTTGACGTTGTCCACATAATATACATAGGACTCGTCTATGGGAAAGAAGTTGATGGAGTTCAAAGACTGCAGGCCAGGAGTAGAGCCGGTGCTGTACTGCCAGGAGTCCACTGTTTTTTCATTTACTATGAGGCGGGCCTGGCCGTTGTCCAGGTCGGCTAGTATAAAAAGGGTAAACCAGGCATTTTCGGGGTAGTTGAAAGCCGTAGGGCCGGTGCCGTCGTACAGTTCCAGGCGGCCTTCGCCTTCTTCGAAGAATACGTCAAAGCCCCAGAAGCCTTCTGTGGCAGTGGGCATTTGCTGTTGCAGGTTGAAGTAGGCGTTGGTGCTGTCGGACACGTACATGTCCCAGCTGATGATGTAGTGGCCTTCGGTTTTATCGCCGAGTAGCAGGAGTACATCCTGGCTTTCGATCGAACCATCAATCTTGACCGACTGGCTCCCGGCGGATGCTACATCGGTGGACACCATTCCTCCGGCTTCGAAGCTTGGCCAGACATCCCAATCGGCAGATTGCATGGTGACATCACCTGTAGCATACCCTTCTATGTCATCGTCGATGAGAACAAGGGGGTCCTCGCAGGTGATCTGCGCATTCAGGCTCCAGGTGATCAGGAAGGTAAGGGTGATTAAGTAGATATTCTTCATAGATGTAGTTGCTGTAACTTGTATTTTGTGCAGCGCCCGCCACGTACTCAAGGGGCGCGTAATTTTCTCATTCCCGCGCGAGGAAAACTCCCCGCGGTAGACTTGTATTCATGAGATTGATGATGAGGGTCAGAACTTCATCCATTTCTGATCACTGCCGGAGGAAGCCACCACTTTTTCGATGAACTGCATGCCGCGGACCCCGTCGGACACAGTGGGGAAATCCTGGTATACGGCATCCGGCTCTTTTCCCTGCAACTGTGCCCGCAGGCAAACGGCAACATTGCGGTAAATATTGGCGAAAGCCTCCAGATATCCCTCCGGATGGCCGGCGGGAATGCGGGTGTGCGCCTGTGCTTCGGGATAAAGGCCTCCTACCCCGGTGCGCAGCACCTGCATGGGTTTATCCAGCCATTTGACGACGAGGCTATTGGGCTCCATCTGATGCCATTCCAGCCCGCCTTTTTCTCCGTAGATACGGATGTTCAGGTCGTTCTCTTCTCCGGCGGAGATCTGGCTGGCGTGCAGAATGCCTTTGGCGCCGTTGTCGAAATGCAGCAATACGTTGCCGTCATCGTCCAACTGCCGGCCTTCCACAAAGGCGGTCAGGTCGGCGCACAGTTCCGTGATCTGAAGTCCTGTAATGTATTCGGCGAGGTTTTCTGCGTGAGTTCCGATGTCACCCATGGCGCCGGCAATACCCGAGCGTTTCGGGTCGGTGCGCCAGGAAGCTTGCTTTTGTTCGGTATCTTCTACTTTGGTGGACAGCCACCCCTGCGGGTATTCCACCACCACTTTTCTTATTTTCCCCAGTTCCCCGTTTTGCAACATGGCGCGTGCCTGTTTGACCATGGGGTAGCCGGTGTAGTTGTGCGTCAGGGCAAAGAGCAGGCCGGTTTTCTCTACCAGGCTTTCCAGCGCTCTGGCCTCTTCCATATCAAAACAGAGCGGTTTGTCACAAACGACGTGAAAGCCGTTTTCCAGGGCCATTTTGGCGGGCCCGTAGTGCAGGTGGTTGGGAGTAACGATAGAAACGAAATCCATGCGCTCCCCTTCCGGAAGTTCTTTTTCGGCGAGGATCATCTCCTCATAGTCTCCGTATACTCTGTCGGGGGGCAAGTATAAGGCTTCGCCGGAGGCTTTGGATTTTTCGGGTTTGCTGCTGAAGGCGCCGCAAACCAGTTCTATCTCCCCATCCAGTGCAGCCGCCATTCTATGAACGGCGCCGATGAAGGCGCCAATGCCTCCACCGACCATTCCCATCCGAATTTTTCGACTCATACGGTTGGCTAAAGTTTCAATTTTGGAGCCGCCTAGTTGACAAGCGGAGCGTAATAATAAGAAGAATTTTATTAAAACAATAGAAATTTGAGCAGTTCTCTGCTGCTAATTTTTAACTGCCCGCCTAATAAAGTAATAAGAATCAGCGAATTAGCCAAATTTCAGAACGTCTCGACGTCCGGACATCGAGACGTCAAGACGCCTAGGCTTCCGCCTTCGCGGCCTTCAACACCGCCCGGCGCCGCTCTTCCAGCTTATGGCGGAAGAGGAACAGGCCGCCGAAGGCCAGGGCCAGGAAGCCGGGAATAACGGCCATGCGGCTCAGGATGTCGGGCCCGGCCTTTACCTGTGCATCGGCATAAGCCATCGCCTCGGCGGTGCCTTCCATCGCTGCTTTATAGGCTGCCAGGTCGGCTCCTTCCGGCAGGGCAGACAGCAGGTTGGCGTCGTACACATTGCCTATAATGGGCAGGAAGATAGACGTGGCGAACATACCTGCCGCTCCCATCACGGCCAGGCCCACCGCGCCGGAACGCGGAAGATATTCGGAGACAAAACCCAGCATAGTGGGCCAGAAATAGGTGACGCCTACCGCAAACAGGCCCGCGGCGGCAAAAATGGCCACCGCCCCACTGGCGGAGCTTAGCGCCAGCAGGCCCAGGCCGGCTATGATGGCGGAAGCGAACAGCACCCCCGGAGGGGAAATTCGGTGCACCACCGGCCCGGCCAGGCCGCGGCCCACCGCCATGATGCCGCTGATGAAGACGAGCAGGAGAATGGAGTTGTCGGAAACGTTGTCCAGCAGCACAGCGATCCACTGGTTGGTGCCCAGCTCTGTGATGGCCGTACCGAACATGCAAATGACCATAAAGAGAAAGAGAGGCGATAAGATGGAGCGGTACATATCCCCGGTGCTGACCCCTTCCGCCACGCGCTCCGTAACCGGGAATTTTTCTCCGAAGAACATATAGGCATAGATCAGCGAGGGCAAGATCATAGTGGCCATCTGAGCCTGCCAGTTCCAGCCCACCTGGCTCATAAAATAGACCACCAGGCCGCCGATGACCAGGCCGCCCGGGAACCAGATGTGAAAGTGGTTGAGCTTCGTGGTCTTATTTTCCGGATACATGGTCGCGATGAGCGGGTTGCAGGCCGCCTCCACCGTACCGTTGGCGATGCCGATGAGCAGGGTGGAAAAATAGAGGGTCCAGAAGCCGCCGGCGAAGATCGTCATCAGAATACCCACCACATGGCAAAAGAAGGCCACCCACATCAGGCGGCCCATGCCGACTACATCCACCAGCATACCGCCGATGATCACCGCCAGGGGGAAGCCCCAGAAGGCCGTGCCGGCAATCCAGCCCAGCTGTTCGTTGCTCAGGCCGAACTGTACGCCCAGGGGCTCCAGCATGCCCGCGCGTATGGCAAAGGTCATGGAAGTCACCGTAAGGGCTACGCAACTGGCTACGAAAAGCTTATCTCTGTTGATCTCTTGCATAAGGTTTCGTTTTTTGTCTTGATGTTGTTTAAAGCTTAATTTTAGGGCCTATTCGAATTCTTTGATCTTGATGTTCCGGAACCACACCATGGCGTCGCTGTGGTCCTGCAGGGCGATGCGGCCTTTCCTGGCCTTGCCGAAACCCGGCATATCTTTGAACTTGCTGTTGGCGATCATGCGGCGCCATTCGCCGGTGAACATTTCAAAGGCCAGGGACTGCCGGCCGTTCAGCCAGAATTGCACTTTTCCATCCCGGCTGATGAGGCGCACCTTATTCCACTCCCCCGCCGGCTTCACGGTTTCATATTTCGGGGCGATCATGTCGTACAGGCTTCCGGCACGATGGTTTTCCAGCCGGGCGTCCGGATGGCAGGTATTATCCGGGATCTGCATTTCCGGGCCGGTTTTCCAGGGGGTATTGTATTCTTCTGCCTCCACCACATTATAAAAAAGACCGCTGACTACTTTTACGCCGAGCGGTTCGGCCAGGCCGGAAGCGATCTTTTTGCAGGACATCTGGCCGGGGTCGCCGCTCTGTACGCCGTCGACGATATAGACGGCGCCCTCGGCATCCCAGGTGCTGGCCACCAGCCGCCCATC
>CAYVVK010000228.1:0-9443 GCA_964454855.1 uncultured Phaeodactylibacter sp.
TAGAAGGCTATACCAAAGGCGGGGCCTACCTCACCTTCCGCGAAGAGGAATGTGGCACCCTGGCCCCCGGCAAGCTGGCGAACCTGATCGTTCTGGACAGAGATGTTTTCCACTGCCCAAAGTTCGAACTGTATCAAACGCAGGTGCGGATGACGATGTTCCGGGGCGAGGTGGTATTTGGTGAATTCTGAGTGCTCCTGATAATCTCGCGGCTCTTCTTTTCGTTGAAGCAAACGTGCCATTCGTTGAAAAGGCTTTGTATTCTCCGGTAAAGCCTGCACATTTGTAGCCATCGAAAACAATCATTCACCAAACCTTACTAACCATGAAGTTACCAAGCATGCATTTCCCGAGACTATTCCCGCTGCTCGCGCTCTTTGTACTGGCTGGCCTGCTGGCATCCTGTAACAAGGATGAAGATGACATGATCTCCGAACCTGTCCTCAGTGAAGAGCAGGCATCGGACGTTTTAGAGGGCGCCATTACCGTCAACAGCCAGGGCCTGGGAGCGGGCATTCTGGGCGCTACTTTCCTGGCCAACAAGTATGCCGAGAAAGGCGGCGGCGGTTCTCCCTGCGATATGGCTTTCGATTCCACCCTGGCCTTCTCCGTAGGGCTGAACCAGTTTTCCGCCTCCTACACCACCAGCTGGAACTGGGCCGTGAACTGCAATGACAACAACATACCCGTGAGCATCAACTACAGCCGTACGGCCAGCGGCCAGTACGAAACGCCGCGCATCAAATCTGATGACAGCGCCAGCAGCGAGTGGATGATCACCGGCCTCTTGCTGGGAGACGATTACACGCTCAACGGGGCCTACCAGCGGCAGGGCAGCCAGGAGATCATGGTGAACGAAACAAACACTTTCAGCTCGCTCACCACTTTCGAGATCGAGGAGCTGAAGATCGACAAAGGCACCTTCCTCATCCAAAGCGGCACCGGCACCTACCGCCTCACGGCCACCGGCCCGCAGGGCAACATCACTAATTTCGAAGGCGATCTTACCTTCAACGGCGGCGGTAGCGTCACCGTCACCATCAACGGCAACAGCTACACTTTCAGCCTGTTCTAGTGCAGCCGGCCTTTTGGAATGGCCGCGTTGCGAATTCCACACGGTTGAAAGAATGCCGTTGAGGCAGTTCCACAGGCCATCAGAATTTCAGGATGCCGATTGATCGTTAAAAGATTCTTTCCCGAACCATTCCATCTATCCCAAAACCCTGGCTCCGGCGCAACCGTGACAAAGCGCCGGAGCCTTTCCAAAACCTGATATATCATGCAACTGATCATCGAAAGGTTCGGCCCTTTCAGTGGCTGGGCCATCGCCGCCCTCACCGTTTTTCTGCGCTATGCCCTTTTCGCCGGCCTGGCATTCCTGCTGTTCTACGTGCTGCGCCGGCACCAGTATTCGAAGCTGAAGATCCAGGAAAAGTACCCGCAGTTGAGGCACATGATCAGCGAGATTCAACATTCTGCGTACACAGCTATGGTATTCGCCCTCATGGGCGTGGGCTTATACTACATGCGACAGAACGGATATTCCCGGATCTACACCGATCCCGGGGAATATGGTTGGCTGTACCTGCCCCTTTCGCTGGTGTTTCTCATTGTGCTGCACGACACCTACTTTTACTGGACACATCGGCTGATGCACCACCGCAGGCTGTTCCGGCTGCTCCATCGCGTACACCATCTTTCTCACAACCCTACTCCCTGGGCCTCTCTCTCTTTTCATCCACTGGAGGCCATACTGGAGATCGCCATCGTGCCTCTGGCTGCCTTGATCATTCCCTTCCACCCTCTTGTATTGCTCCTGTTCGCCACCTGGTCATTGGGTTGGAACGTAATCGGGCATCTGGGGTATGAATTATTTCCGAAAGGCTTTGTGCATCACCCGGTTTTCCGCTGGTTCAACACCTCCACTCACCACAACATGCACCATTCTCGCTCGCATTGCAATTACGGCCTGTACTTCAACTGGTGGGACACCTGGATGGGCACCAACCACCCGGATTACCGGCAACAGTTCGACCGGATCAAAGGCCCGCAGCACCAACAAGGAGAAAGAAAAAGAGCTACTGCCCCTGTTGGATGAAAAGCAAAGAGAGCATTACGAGCGGATGAAATCGGAAGCTACGCAGAAAATGATGGCACGCTTTTTTTGAGACGTTAAGACGTTCGGACGTTCGAACGCTCAGACGTCTTTCCCAAATGCCGCCAGCCCTTCCACACAATGTCCAGGTCCTTACTCACATGGTAGTCTTTGGCATAGATGAAATTGAGCCGCTGCAGGGTGGGTTCGTCCAGGTGTTGTATCCGCAGGGCATCTTCCGGAGAGAGCACGCCGGGCCGGATCTTCGGCAGCTGGGCCTGTTCATTGCCGGTATCTGCATAGCCTACCCAGCTCCTGCCGCCAGCCAGTACCTGGAACATATTTTGGAGGAAGCCCGCCGGTTGACGCACCAACAGGAGCAGGATTGGCAGTGCCGGCAAAAAAGCCAGGCTCAGGGCGATATCCACCAGCCGTTTGTTCCGGCGGTTCATATAGTGGGCAATCCGGAACTGAATGTCGATGGTGTAGAGTTGGCCTGCGCTGTTCTTCGAGCTGCTGCCGATGATGCTCAGGCTCTCCGTGGGCACGATCTTGTAATCCAGCGTTGGCCCCAGGCGGGTCATCCAGCTCATGATGTCCTGAGCGCTCACATCGCGGGAGCAGAAGATCACTTCTTCGATCTTGTAGATGTGCACCACCTCATCGAGCTGCGCCAGGCCGCTGAGGTACACCCGGGTGTCGGCCTCCGCATGGGGGGCTACCGTACCGATAAAATTTTTATTCACCCTGGCCTGATGCAACAGGCCAAGCACCCGCTGGCTTTCCTCCACCGATCCGACGATGACCAGCTTACCCGCCCGGTTTTCATCCAGGTTGAAATTTCCGAACTGCAGAAAATGCAGCAAAAAGCGCAGGGTAACGGTAGAGAGCACCGCCCATACCGCTCCCAGGACGACCAGCGCCCGCGAAGGCCGGTACTGCAGGTCGAGGAAACCATACACCGCCGCCAACAGAATGGTACCCACCAGCAGGCCCCGCACCAGCCGGCGGATGCAGTAGCGCTGGTCGTAGCCGCCGCTGAAATAAACCGTAGCCAGCCAGATGGCAATGTATAGAGGCGCATTGAAATAGAGGAAGGAGTCGTCGTAATAGTCCGGGTCATTGAAGTGATAGGCCGCCCAGAAATTTTTCAGGAAGGCCAGGCCACCGAAGATGGCCGCTGCATCGAGCAGGGGCAAAAAGGCCTTAGCCAGGGTGTCGGAAAACAGTGTGAGAAAGGCGCGGAAGTAAATGGCCACCTGCAGCATCAGCACGAAGAGCCGCGCCTTGCCCGACTGAAAGTGCTTGCGGGCAAAGATGATCATGGCCGTGTAGAAGGCCCGGACGTAGTTGAGGCTGCCCTTTTTGGTGCTCTCTCCCTTGTAGTGGATAATGGTGGTTTCCGGAAAGTAGTAGTTCCTGTAGCCGGCCTGAATGATGCGGTAAGACAGGTCGATGTCTTCTCCGTACATAAAAAAGGCCTCATCCAGCAGGCCTACCTCATCCAGCACTGAGCGGCGCAGCAGCATAAAAGCGCCCGCCAGCACTTCTACTTCGCTCACTTCGTGTTCGTCGAGATAACCGAGGTGATAATGGTTAAAGAGGCGCGAGCGGGGAAAGAGGCGCGACAGGCCGAAGGTTTTGCAGAAGGCCACCCAGGGTGAGGGGAAACCGCGCTTGGATTCCGGAAGGAAGGCGCCCGAGCCGTCGATCATGTGCACCCCCAGCCCGCCGGCCTCGGGATGGGCATCCATAAAGTCGATACATTTTTCGAAGGTATCTTCCTCCACCACCGTATCGGGGTTGAGCAGGAGCACGTATTCCCCGGTGGATTGCCGGATGGCCTGATTGTTGGCGATGCTGAAGCCGGGGTTGTCTTTATTGGCAATGAGTTTAACTTCGGGGAACTTTTCACGCAGCATGGGCACGGACTCGTCCACTGAGTTATTGTCTACCACCCATACCTCTGCTTCCATGCCGTGCAATGCCTTGCGCACCGACAGCAGGGCCTGCTCGAGAAAGTATTTGACGTTGTAGTTGACGATTATGATGGAGAGCTTCATGGCCTTCACTCATCAGTGTCCTTATCCTTATAAGGCACCCGCGCCACAATAGACCGCCCCAGGGTCAGCTCATCGGCGTACTCCAGGTCGCCGCCGAAGGAGACGCCGCGGGCGATGGTGCTCACCCTGACGCCGCTGTCTTTCAGTTTCTTGGAAATGTAAAAGATGGTCGTATCGCCTTCAATGGTGGGGCTGATGGCCATGATGGCCTCCTTGATGTCCTCCCCCTTCACCCGTTGCAGCAGCGAGTCGATATGCAGGTCGGAAGGGCCGATGCCTTCGATCGGGGAGATCACCCCGCCCAGCACGTGATACAGGCCGCGGTACTGGCTGGTGTCCTCGATGGCCATTACATCGCGGATGCTTTCCACCACACAAAGCAGGCTTTGGTCGCGGCGCTTATCCGTACAGATGTTGCAGAGCTTGCTGTCGGAAAGGTTGTGGCAGCGCTCGCACTCTTTCAGGTTGCTCCGCATTTTGCCGATGGCCTCGGTGAATTGCTCCGTAGCTTCCGGAGGCTGCTTGGCCAGGTGCAACACCAGCCGCAGAGCGGTCTTTTTGCCGATGCCCGGCAGGCTGGCAAAAGCATTGACTGCTTCTTCGATGTATTTGGAAGAGAAATTCATAAGCGCAAAATTAGCAATTCCCGGGGGAAAACGTTAGCGGGGGGCAATAATTCCCGATGGCTGGAGCTTCCGTAAACCTTAGTGAAATCCCTGCTGTTATACAGGCATACATTCCCGGGCGGTTTCTGCGAAGCAGTAAGCTTATTGGCCCTGGGGGTTGGGGAAACGGCCAATATTCGTTTTCTTTGCAAATCAGACTGAACCGAAAAACAACAAAATCATCAAGAACTATGGCAGAAGTCATACGCATGCCCCGCATGAGCGATACGATGGAAGAGGGCAATATCGTCAACTGGCTCAAAGAAGAAGGCGAAGAAGTGGAAGCCGGTGAAACGCTGGCCGAAGTAGAAACCGATAAAGCCACCATGGAACTGGACAGTTACTTCGATGGCGTCCTGCTCCACATTGCCGTCAAAGAGGGGCCCGTGCCCATCGATGGCGTTATTGCTGTGATTGGTGAAAAAGGAGAAGACTGGAAAAAGGCCATCAAGGAAGCGGAGAGCGGCAACGGACAGGAAGAAAGCACCGAAACCTCCGGTGAAGCCAAAAGCGAGGCGCCAAAAGAGGAAAAAGAAGAACAACCAGCTGCTGAACCTCAGCAGGTTTCTGCCGAAGCTTCCTCTGATGACAAACGAATAAAGGCCTCCCCCCTGGCCCGCAATATGGCCAAAGATGCAGGCATCAGCCTGTCCAACTTATCCGGTTCGGGTGATGGCGGGCGCATCGTCAAGCGAGATGTGGAAGAGGCCATCGAAGCACAGGAAGCCGCCCCGCAACCGGCAGCTGCTCCGACGCCTCAGCCCCAACAGGCTCCGCAAAAAGAAGCTCCCGCCAAAGAAGAACCCAAGGTGGCTCCTTTCGCCTTCTCCGCCGGAGAGGCCAACTACGAGGAGAAGCCCATCAGCCAGATGCGCAAGACCATCGCGCGCCGCCTGAGCGAAAGCAAGTTCACGGCGCCTCACTTCTACCTGACCCGGGAGATCAATATGGACAAGGCCGTGGAGCTGCGCAAACGCCTCAACGTGGTGGCGCCTACCAAGATCTCTTTCAACGACCTGGTGGTAAAGGCCGTGGCCGCATCCCTGCGCCAGCACCCCGCCGTCAACTCTTCCTGGCTGGGCGATAAGATCCGCACCAATAAGGACGTCAATGTGGGTGTTGCAGTGGCCGTAGATGAAGGCCTGCTCGTACCGGTGATCCGCTATGCCGATATGAAATCCCTCTCCCAGATCAATGTGGAAGTGAAGGAACTTGCCGGCCTGGCGCAGAAGCGCAAGCTGCAGCCCGAGCAGATGGAGGGCAATACCTTCACGGTTTCCAATCTGGGCATGTTCGGCATCGAAGAATTTACGGGCATCATCAACCCGCCGGACTCCTGCATCCTGGCCGTGGGCGCAATTATTCAGAAGCCCGTCGTCAAAAACGGAGAGATCGTGGTAGGCAATATGATGAAGGTCACCATGTCCTGCGACCACCGCACCGTAGACGGCGCCACCGGCGCGCAGTTTCTGCAGACGCTGACGGCCATTCTGGAAGATCCTATACGTTTGTTGGTATAAATTGGCCCGCTGCCCGAAGGTATAATTGATTTTTAAATCAACTCTGTTGAAGATTGAGGGATTGAGCGATTTAGGATGTGCGCGCTGCCCTTAGCTGCATCGCCCCCTAACGTTGAGCGGAGCGCGGCCCCTGAGCTTCGTTCCTGCAGCCCTGCTTGTTGCGCCAAATCCTAAATCCTGAATGCTTAAATCCTGAATCCTGAATTTGCATCATTTCCGATTTCCGATTTGCCCATTTACAATTTACGATATATGGCTTGCCCCCGGCTGCCTCGTCCTGCCGGCTTGTAGAGCGGGACACGCCCCCTTTCCGCCCATCCGGCCCGAAGCCGGCAAGGAAACAGGAAACACCAACACTCACGGAAGTCCGTGTAAGCCCGTGTTTTTCCGTGTCCTCGCTCGTCGCCAAAGCTATGAGCGACGGCGGCCGTGTTCTCTTACGCCAGAATGGAATGTATGGAACAGTGCTTCACGGGCAGAAGCCACGGAACCTTAAAAATTCGGGATGACTACTCCTCTTTACCTGGCCAGGAAAAATTCCCGGAACTCCTCCACTTCTTCAAGCTCCTGCTCTACAAAGCATGTGAAAAGGTTAATCTCCGGCTTATCAACCTTTTCTACTTTCAAGGGTTATATGAAAAACACATCATATACGCATGAAAAAGACGGTAGTACTAGGCGCCTCAGCCAACCCCATACGCTACTCCAATGCCGCTGTCCGGCAACTGCTTTCCGGAGGTTTTGACGTGGTGCCTGTAGGGATAAAAGACGGAGAAATTGATGGAGCCGCCATTCAGAAAGGCCAACCGGCCGTGGACGACGTGCACACCATCACCCTATACCTCAACCCGCAACGCCAGAAGGAATACTACGATTATATTCTCAGCCTCAATCCCAAACGCATCATCTTCAATCCCGGCACGGAGAATTTCGAACTCGCCCGCCTGGCGCGAGAAAAAGGCATCGAAACCGAGATGGGCTGCACCCTCGTCATGCTCTCCATAGGTAATTACTAGATCCATGCCCACCGACACGGCCTTTGATACCGGCTGGCTGGAAACGCGCTTTCCCCACGATGCCCGCGCCCGCAATCCGGAAGTGGAAAGAGCCTGCCTGCAGTATTGTGGTGATTTCAACCCGCTTCGCATCCTTGATATCGGCGCCGGAACGGGCTCCAGTTTCCTGTACCTTACCGAGAAGATGCCTGATCAGCAATACTGGACGCTGGTGGAACTCAACCCTCAGCTCCTGAAAGCTGCCCGGGAACGCATAGTAAAGTGGGCAGAGCAATACCGGTATAACACTATATCTACTGCAGAGGGCCTCCAACTGCAAAAGGGTAAAAAAAGCATCGAGCTGGCCTTCCGCCATCAATCTTTCCTGGAACTCTCCGGCCTCCTTTCTACAGCACAATTTCATCTGGTAACCGCCGCTGCTGTATTCGACCTGTTGTCGGCCGCTATGTTTCGGGAACTGGCCCAGCAATTGATGGCGCATGACATCGCCCTGCTCGCCACCCTCAATTACCGAAGCATGGCCTTTTTGCCGCAAAGCCGGGAAGACAAAAAATACGTCGAAGCATATGAGGCTCACATGCTTCGCCCCCAGCCCTTCGGGCAATCTATGGGGCCGGGCTGTTGCCGGGAGATGATCCGCTTTTATCGGGAGAGGCAGAAACCGCTGAGCAGCGGTCCCAGTAGCTGGAATATTGCCGCTTCTGATAAGGCCATGCTGGCTTTTATGCTGCATTTTATGGAAAGAAGTATTGGTGAGAAAATTTTGACTGAGGAAAAGGGAAAATCGAAATTCAACCATTGGATGCGCGAGAAACGCCGACAGGCGGCAGAAGAAGAACTTAGCCTTCTGGTGCACCACTGCGATATATTTACGTTTTGACATGCTACAGGAAAGAGGTTTTCATCGCTGGAATATCATTCATGCCTGCCTGATGCTCGGCGGGGCTGCAGGGTTGCTCATTTTGCGTCAGCCCTGGATATTGGGAGCTTCTGCGCTCCTGTCATTTTTACTGCTCTCCTGGCTGGGCAGGGCCAACCTGAATAGCCTGCAGCCCTTCGGTGGCTATGCCAACCAGGTGACGGCATTACGCCTGGTGCTATTACTATGGCTTTCGGTTTCCTTTTGGGAGCTTCCTTCGCTGGCCATTTTTGCCTTCATAGTACTCACCCTCCTGCTCGATGGCCTGGACGGTTATCTGGCCCGGCGTTACCGGCACCACAGTACTTTCGGGCTTTATTTCGACATAGAAGTGGACGCCTTTACCGGAGCTCTGCTGGCAGGCATTCATTATGCGGAGGGTACGGCGGGAAGCTGGATCGTCTTCATCGGTAGCCTGCGGTACTTTTACATTCTCGGCATTGCGGCTTTTGGCCTGTGGGAAAGGAGCGCAAGGAGCGTCCAGTTTGCCCGCATCATCGGAATGGTATTTCTTTGCGGTTTCCTGGGGCCTTTTATCGTTCCGCTATGGCTGGCCCATCCGGCGCTCATCATCAGTTCTCTGCTGGCCTCCTTCTCCTTTGGCTATTCTTTCCACAGCCTGCTGGCGCCGCAAAAAAAATAGGCAGTGGAAAGAACCACTGCCCAGCTCGGAGGAAATTATTATACAATGGCTAACTTTTATGCATTGGCGCCCTTAAAACTCTTTTGATCTACTTCGGGCATCTTGCACTCTTCATCTTCGGTTTTGCCACACACGCTGCATTCCCCCACGCGGTTTTTGAGCATGGGGTTGTTGGTGGCGCAGGTGCCCCGGAATTCTTTACCGGTAAAGATCTGACGGATGTTGATCAGGGCAAAAGAGATGCCAAAGACCAGGAAAATGATGGTAAGGACATATAAAAACTCCATGGAATCAGGATTAAATTTTTTCAATCTTTCAGTAAATCAACAATGGCTCCCCATTATTAGTTTATAGTGCAGGACAATCTTTTCTTGCCAGGAAACTTGCCTGCACTATTATGGTAAAGGCAAAAATTGTTCTTTACCATGCTTTGCGAAATGCTTAATTTGCCGTTCGTAAATGTATGACAAAAATTCTGGACATGCAGCATAAACTGGACGCCTTCGCCCGCCTGCTCACCAT
>CAYVVK010000229.1:0-9427 GCA_964454855.1 uncultured Phaeodactylibacter sp.
GCGCCGGCCTGCGGGCCGCCATCTCCCGCAACGGCCTGCTGGCCAGCGCCGAGGCCAAGCTGATCCTGGCCTGCCTGAAATATATCCTGAACCAGTACGACTCCCTCTCCGTGGCCGAGATCCTGCTGCTGGCAAGCGGAAAAGATATCGAGGATATTGTCGAAAGCCGGATCCATTACCTGGAGCAGCAGGAGCGTAAAAACGGCCAGTGGGCAGCGGAAGACCCCTTTATCCGCTCATTGGACAGCCTGCGCCGGGAAACCATCGAACTGTCGAGCGCCGAGATCCTCAACCTGTTGCTGGAAGAACTGAACCTGCGGCGCATCATCTCCAGCTGGGGCAACCCGCAGCAGCGGCTCGACAATGTGGATGTACTGCGCAAACTGGCCCTGCAGTATGAAGAGGCCTGCAACCGCCTGCACACCGCCGCTTCCCTGGGGGGCTTTCTGCTCTGGCTGGGCGACCTGGAGAACAGCGGCGATGACATGCAGGGCTCAGGGGAAGGGCCCGATGCGGTAAATGTGCTCACCTACCACAAGAGCAAAGGCCTGGAATGGCCGGTGGCCATCTGCCACAGCCTGGAGGGCCGGCTGCGCGCCGATGTCTGGGGAGTGGACATCATTTCCGAAAGCGAAGAGATCGACCTGGACAATATACTCGGCAACCGCTGGCTGCGCTACTGGGCCAACCCCTATGCCGACCAATACCGCAACACCCCCCTGGACGAAGCCCTCGCCGAGAGCGAGGCCAGCGAGCGCGCCCGCCAACAGGCCCTGCAGGAGGAAGCCCGCCTGCTTTACGTGGGCCTTACCCGCGCCCGCGATTACCTCATCTTCCCTTCCCGCGACCGGCCCACCAAATGGCTCAACCGCATCTGGCACGAAGGAAATGAAGATCATCAAACGCTGGACCCGAATATAGGGGAGAGCCCCTGGCAATGGAAAGGCACTCCTTTGCATATCGAGGCCGAGGTATTCCCCTACCCCCGTGACTTCACGCATGCCCAAGCCGGTGAGCAGGATATCTACTTCCTCTCCCCACAGGCCGGAAAACGGGAATATGCTTCCTTCGACATCGACACCGCCCGGGAGGCCTTCACAGAAGAGATGAGCGCCCGCATCGGCGACACCCTGCAGTACGGCGGCCCGCTGACATTTGAAGAGGGCGTAGGCCAGTATGCCGCCGCCAAAGCCCTGAAAGCATTCCTCACTGCCGACCGCAACAGCTACGCCACAGACAGCCGCCTGGCCATGGCTCAGGGGTTCATAGAACGCTATGAACTGGGAGAAACTCCGCCCCGGCAGCTAATGCAGCTGGGTGACGCCTGGCATAATTTCCTGCACCGGCAATTCGACATCCGCGGGCTGCACCGCAAATACCCCATCCGCTACTTCCACGGGCAACGCCTTTTCGACAATACCATCGACCTGCTGCTGGAAACTTCCTCTGGCATGGCCATCATTCAGCACAGCGGCTTCGCCAGCCCGGAGCTGCCGAAGCTTAAACAACACGCCCTGCACAACCTGGGCAGTTGGTGCTACCTCAGCCGCTGCGCAGTGCAGGAACTGAAGGGGGCGCCGCTGGTGCGCACCTTCGTGCACTTTGTGATGAGCGGAACAGTAGTGGAGGTGGAAATCAATAAGCCAGCAGCTTAAAGGCCTGCGGCTTTCCCTCCTCCCCTATGACGAGGTTGAGGAAATAGACGCCGGTAGGCACATTCAGGCTTTCTATGCGCATGAGCGGGCCGGAAACCTCCTGCACGCCTTCCCGCATCTTTCGCCCAGAGGCATCGTAGAGTTCGTAGAAGGCCTTGTCGCCGTCCAGCACATCGGTGAAGGTAGCTTCTATGAAGCCCCGGAAAGGGTTGGGCAATACGCGCAGCACCTGCGTATTCTGAAAGAAATTATCCCGCCGGATGGCAATGGTTGGCGAATAGAACTCTTCGAGATAATCAATGGACGGGGCTTCATTGAATACCCGAAGGCGGTAGAAATACAGGTTGCGCTGGGCCAGGGTATTGTAGGTATAGGACTGCAGCTCGGTAGTGATGCCGCCTGTGGAGTTGATCTTGTCCACCACTTCCCAGGATTTGCCGTTCTCCGAACGCTCCAGCTCGAAATACTTGCAGTGGTATTCGGGTTCCGTCGTCCAGTCCAGCCGGATCTCGGTGGGAGCGGCGAACTCTCCGCTGAACTTCAGCAAATTGGTGCGCAGTTCGCCGGCGAATTTGGTGATCTTCACATCGTCTATGGCCAGGCCGGGATAATTGCCGGTGCCTTCTGATTTGAAGACGAAGCGAAAGGCCACATTCTCATTCCCTCCCAGATCGCTGATGTTGAGGGAGAATTTAGAGAAGGAGAGCTTGTTGGCGCTGAAGTAGGAAGTGCCCGGCTCAAAAGCTGCCGCCAGTTCATTATCATTTCGGTAGTTATACCAGTTCTTGTCCTGGTCGGAGCCTAGCTGCTGCCAGTTCTGCCCGCGGTTGGTGGAGTACTGCACCTGAAAGCCGTCCAGGCCGGGGTCGAGGCGGTACTTCGCCCAGAAGCTGAATTCGTAGATCCCCTGATCCGAAAAGTCGAAATTGGGCAGGTAAAGCACGGTATGTGTATTGGGCTGATAAAACTCTTCTTCCAAACCGAGGACGAAAGCATTGTCGCCGGTATTCACCCCATTCTTTCCGGAAATGGAAGACCGGCCCCGCTCGAAGGAAGAGCCGCTGATGGTATGCACGGCAAACTGCTCGGGATGCGCTTCGAAGCCACCGCTGTAGGCTTCTGCCTCGGAAGCGTAAGGCAGGCCGCGGTCGGGAAGAATACGCATCGTCGCCTCTTCGGA
This sequence comes from uncultured Phaeodactylibacter sp., assembly GCA_964454855.1. Lineage (GTDB taxonomy): Bacteria > Bacteroidota > Bacteroidia > Chitinophagales > Saprospiraceae > CAYVVK01. The sequence continues at coordinate 2,836 of CAYVVK010000229.1, forward strand.
ATGTTCTCCGTTGATGGTCAGCCTGATGTTGTACTCGCCGGTGCTGCTGTAGGAATGAGTAGGGTTTTCCTCATTGGAGACGGTGCCGTCTCCCAGTTCCCAGCGGAAAGACTGGGCATTCAGCGAGCGTTCCCCGCGCAGGTTGACCGGCGACCCGGTGTAATGCACCTGATCGCCGTCTATGACGGGCAGGGGGGTGGCAAAAACATCGGTGGCCCACATGCCGCGGCCGTGGGTAGAGGCCAGCACCACCTTATCTGACTGCCGCCACTGCAGCATGCTCACCCGGGTAAGCGGGGTGCCAATGCCGGGCGTCGGCGGCACCCATTCCGTATCTTCGCCATTGAGCTTGTCGGTGGCCCATACCCCGAGTTCGGTGCCCAGGATGGCCTGTGTGGGGTCATTGGGGTTGAAGATGCCCCAGTGCACGGGCATATCGGGCAGGTTGCCTTCCACGCTCACCCAGTTTTCGCCACCGTCGAAAGTTTCGAATACGCTTTTCACGCCGTAGCTGGAAATGGTGGCCAGGAGGTGGTTCTCATTTCCCGGCTCCGCTTCCACACTGGCAATATAGCCGGCATTGGAAGGCCTGACGCTTACTGCCGTCAGTTCTTCACCGTCGGCATTGTCTATACGATACAACTCTGCAAACCTGCCTCCTACATAAAGGCGGTTAGGCACATTGGGGTCGGCGTAGATATGGCTGACCTGATTGCCTTCCAGGGCAAAGCCTTCGATGGCAACCTGGCCCGAAACATTGGTGTTGAGGTTCCAGCGGAAGAGCTGCCCGGCATTGGTCTGGCCGTAGTAGATATTGGCGTCATTGTCGTAATCGGAGGGGGTGATGAAACTTCCCTCCGTGTCCACGGCCGGGCCGAAACTGCTGCCGCCGTCATTGGAGCGGCCCACATTGCCAAACTGGCTGGCCACCAGCTGGATGTGGGGTTCATCCTGGTCGATATGGGCATAGAAGCCGTCGCCACCCCAAACGTTACGGGCATTATCGATGCCGAAGCGGTTGAGCTGCAGGGAGCCGTTGTCCTGAGTGCCGCCCAGGATATAATCTTTCAGGGCTTCGGGGTGCAGGGCACAGGCGTAGAACTGGGTGACGTTGTATCCGGAGTTCCGGTGGCGGAAGGTAGCGCCGCCGTTTTCCGAAAGGTAGATGCCGCCGTCGTTGCCGAAAAACACCCTTCCTTCCCGCTTTTCGTCATACAGGATATAGTGCTGGTCGACATGCACGGATTTCTGAGGCACTCCGGTATTGGAAATGCGCTGCCAGGTCAGGCCGGCATTACCGGAGGTGTAGAGGTGCAGGCCGCCGGCGATGATGCGGTTCCCGTTAAAGGGGTCTACGGCGATATCCAGGTCGTACCAGGCCTGGTTGCTGGCCCATCCACCCTCGGGTTCTGTACCGGCCACCCAAAGGCCCTGTCCATCCTGCAGGTGGTATATGGCGGAGCCTTGCCCGCCGGAATTACCTACGGCGTAAAGCTTGTAGGGCGTACCCTGCCCCACGGCGAGCTCCACCCGGCTCAGGCCGGTGAGGAACTCATAGCCCGTGGAAATATCTTCCCAGCTGCCGCGGTTCCCGCTGTTCGATTTGAACACGGCTACCGCATTGGAAGCAAAGAAAGTATTGGAAGCGCGATGATAAACGATGTCGAAGATCATTTCCCGGCCTATGCTGGTGCCGGCGCCGAAGCCCAGGACTTTTTCCCAATTGAGCCCCTCATCCTGGCTGCGCCACAGGCCGCGCTTGGTAGCGGAATATACGTCACCTGTCTGAGGGTGGACGAACAGGCCCTGGCAGAACTGGAAGCTGGGGTTGAGGGTATTCTCCAGCAGTTCCCAGTCCGCACCGCCGTTTCTGGAGCGGAAGATCCCCAGTCCGGCATGGGCATCGATATTGTTGAAGCCTTCGCCCGTACCCATGTACAGGAGCTGAGGGTTGGAGGGGTCCTGCGCCAGCGCGCCTACAGCGAGGTTGTCGAGGTAGTCGTTCACCTTTACCCACTTCACCGTACTGGCGCTGATGTCTTCCGTTTTCCACAGGCCGCCGGCCACGCCTCCTGTGAAGACGGTATTTCCGCTGGGGTCGTTGGCGTCGATGAGAATGGCCCGGGTGCGGCCGCCGATGTTGTTGGGCCCGCGTTCCATCCATTCAGACTCCAGAATACCGCCGGAATTCCGCAGGGCGTAGAGCTGCTGCAGGCGGCGGGTTTCCCGAATGGCGCGTATGAGGCGCTCCTGCGGCGGGTAGCCCAGCGCGGGGTCCTTGGTGATTTCCTGGAAGTATTCCAGAGCGGCCCGGATGCTTTGTTCTTTTGAGGATTTTTGGTTTTTTTTGCCGTCAGAAGAGCTATGATAGAAAATCACTCCCAGGGAAAGAAGTATCAGAAAGAAGGGTAGAATGTGCTTCATGAATTGTATGATTTGATGAAAAAGCTGGGCAAAACTAGAAAATCAATAGTAATTACAGGAGGTGCCAGGCTTTTATGATATAGCTAAAATAAGAATATTCTCCGGTATCGCTGACAGCCGACAAAGAAAATGAAGGGCCAGAGCGCTAAGGGGTGAGGCCCATACGGCCATTGTCCTTATTTTTGCAAAAAATCTAGCTCTTTCTATACCCCTCAAATGCCAATTACGCTTAATCGCTCCATCCAAAACATCGAACAATGAGACTGACAATTACGCTCCTCATCTGCATCCTGGCGCTAAGCACGCTGCCTGCTCAGGAAGGCCTGTGGGCCGATATTTCCGAGAGCCGCATTTTGCTCCCTGCCCGGGCAGAGCCTTCGGAAGTGGCTGTTCTGGCCACGCATTACCGCACCCTCGCTCTCGATTTTGAAAAAATGAAGCAACACCTTCAGGAAGCGCCCCTGGAGTTCACGCCGGAAGCTCAGGCTCCCATCCGCCTGGCCCTGCCCCTGCCCGATGGCAGCCTGGAAGTTTTTGAAGTAGTGGAATCACCGGTAATGGCGCCGGGGCTGGCCGCGCGTTTTCCCAGCATCCGAAGCTATCAGGGGCGCAGCATCCGGCGGAAATCAGTGAGCGCCCGTTTTGATTACTCGCCGAAAGGCTTTAATGCGGCCATACATACTCCCGAAGGCAAGGTATATATCGAGCCTTACGCCGGCGAACAGACCCGTTATTACCTCAGCTTTTACACCAAAAACCTGCAACTGGACGGCCTGCCCGGGCTCAGATGCGGTAATGAGGCTCTCCTCCAGGAGGAGCCATCTACCGAAGAGGAACAGCTTATGCAGGACAATGTGGCCGTATCCTTTCGCAGCGGCGCTCCGGCCAGGCTGCGCACCTACCGGCTAGCCATGGCCTGCACCGGCGAATACGGCCTGGCGAAAGGAGGTACGGTAGAAGCAGTCCTGGCGACCATGAATACCGCTGTCAACCGCACCAACCAGATCTTCCAGCTGGAAACAGCCACCCGCATGCAGCTCATTGAAGATAACGAACAGCTGATCTTCCTCGACGGCGACACCGACCCCTTCGAGAATCCAAGGGAGGCAGGCGGCCTGCTGGGCCAGAATGCCACGCTGATCAACAGCACCATAGGCCTGATCAATTACGACATCGGCCACGTCTTTACCTTGGGCTGCGATGACGGCATCGGCGGTATTGCCAGTCTCAGTTCGGTTTGTTCGCTGAACAAAGCTGCCGGGGTGACCTGCCACTTCAGCAATAATGTGGAATTCATCGCCGTAGAGATCATGGCCCACGAGATCGGCCATCAGTTCTCCTGCGGGCACAGCTGGAACAACTGCCCCCCCAACCAGGAATCGATGTCCCCATCAAATGCTTTCGAACCGGGCAGCGGCAGCACCATCATGTCCTATTCGGGCTCCTGTGGCAACGCCAATAACGTACAGGGCGGGTCAGACGAGTATTACAACATCGGTTCGCTGGAAGACTGGTTCACTTTCAGCCGCCAGGGCGAAGGCGCCACCTGCGGCACATCCACAGATATCGGCAACCTGCAGCCCGAGCTGGAATTGCCCTACGAAAACGGATTTTTTATACCTACCTCCACTCCTTTCGAACTCACTGCCCTGGCCAGCGATGAGAATGGAGACGAGCTAACCTACTGCTGGGAACAGTACAACCTGGGGCCCGCTTCCGACCTGGGCAGCCCCTCTCTGGATGCACCGATCTTCCGCAGCTATCCGCCCACAGGCAATCCCACCCGGGTTTTCCCGCGCCTTGGCAAGATCGTCAACAACGCTTTTGATAATACTGAGGTGCTGCCCACCTACGGCCGCAACCTCAACTTCCGCTGCACCGTCCGGGACAACAACCCGGAGGCCGGCGGTGTGGTATGGAAGGAGGTGGCCTTTAAGGTAGACGAAAACTCGGGGCCTTTCCGCATCATCGCTCCCGACGCCGGCGCCAGTGCATGGGAAGTAGGCTCCTACCGGGAGATCCTCTGGGATGTGGCCAATACCGACAACAATCGCGTGCGCTGCTACGAGGTCAATATCCGCCTGTCCGTCGACGGCGGCTTTACTTACCCCTATCTCCTGGCTGAAGGCATCAATAACGATGGCCGCGCTTTTGTGACGGTGCCCGATGCCGTGTCCGATCAGGCGCGCATCCGGGTAGAAGCCGCCAATAACATATTCTTCGACATCAGCAACGAGGACTTCGCCATAGTGCCTACCAGTGCCCCCGGCTTTGCCATGACCCTCTTCCCCGACGAGGTGAAGCCCCACTGCCTGCCCGAACCGCTGCTGGTGGAAGTACAGGCCGAGAGCCTGCTTGGCTTCGAAGGCCCCATCGCCCTGGACCTGGTCGGCGATTTGCCGGAGGGCGCCACCTTCACCTTCTCCGAAAACCCCATTGAACCCGGCCAGAACAGCCTGCTCAATATCGAATTCAACAGCTTTTTCGAAGATACCCTGAGCCTGCGCGTACTGGCGGTGGCAGAGGGTGTGGACACTGCCTTTCGGGAACTGCTGGTAGAAGTCACCAGTACCGACTTCTCGGAAATGCGCCTATTATCGCCGGAGGACGGCGACGCTACCATACAGCTGCGCACCGACTTTTCCTGGCGGGGCAGCCCCAACGCCAGCAGCTATGAGCTCGAACTGGCCAGCAGCGCCACCTTCGCCCCGGAGGCCATCGTGGAATCCGCCACCGCGATTCAGGATACCACCTACACGCCGGAGGCTTTATTCGACAGTGGCGAGCTGTTCTTCTGGCGGGCCCGGCCGGTTAATGAATGTGGGCCGGGAGAATGGCTGACCCCAAATACCTTCCAGACCATCGAGGTAGACTGTGCCGACAACCCGGCCGGCGGCCTGCCCATCAACCTGACCAATAGCGTGAGTACCCGGACCTCTACCCTCTTCGTGGAGGAGGACGGCATCATCAGCGACCTGAACCTTTCTGATGTGGAGGTCCGTTTCTCGCCGGTCAACAGCCTGGAGATCTCCCTCATCAGCCCGGCGGGCACCGAAGTCTTGCTCTATGACCGCAACTGCCTGAATACCAACCGTATTGAACTCAGCTTTGACGATGAGGCACCCGAGGACATACCCTGCCCGCCCACCGGAGGCATGCCGGCACAGCCGGAAAACCCATTGTCTGCCTTCGATGGCGAGAACATTGCCGGCGAATGGCAGCTCAAGGTGAGAGTGGCGGTCAGTGGTTTCGGTGGCGGCGGTTCCATCCGCAGTTGGGGGCTTCAGTTCTGTGCCGGGGTAGCTACTACGCCGCCGGCCCTGCTCACCAACGAACGGCTGAGTGTGCCTCCCGGCGAAGGAACAACCATCACGGCCAGCTACCTGGAAGCCGAAGACAATACCGCTACGCCGGAACAGCTGACATTCACCCTGCTGGCGTCCCCCGCCCACGGCCAGCTCACCCGCTGGAGCCTGGGCGATACACTGGGTATGGGTGACAAGTTTTCCCAGGCCACCATCAACACTTTCAACCTGGGCTACATCCACGACGGTAGCGCCACTACCCGGGACAGTTTCATCTTCATCGTTCAGGACGGCCGGGGGGGCTTCCTCCCTTCTCAGGTATTCCAGATAGAGATCGATGAGGATGCCATGGTGGGTATCGATCAAGTAAAGGACGATAATGCCCTGACCCTCTTTCCCAACCCGGCGAAGGATGAGCTTAACCTCCGCTTTCGCCAGGCCCTGAGCGGGCCGGTATCCGTACGCATGCTCAGCCTGCAGGGACAGCGCGTGCGGGAAAGCCGCTTCCCGGAAGGGGGAACGCAGCTGCAACTTAATACTGCGGGGCTGCCCTCGGGAATTTATTTTGTTCATGTACAAACGGAAGCCGGCACCTTTACAGAGAAGGTGGTGATACAGCGGTAAATAAGTAGGCGGACACATCTAAATTGCGCTCCGTTCGCGAGCCCGTACGGGCTGTATGTGTTTAGCGCCGGTCCCGGAACGCCCCTTTTAAGGAGCCCGCTCAGAGCGGTCGCTAAACACATACAAAGGCCCGCCTGTGCTGCGCCAGCCATAGTAATTTGTGGCTACCCGCCTAAGGTTGGACACTGTTGATAGCCAAAGAGTTGCGGATTGCCTTAAGCCATTCCGACTTCCGACTT
>CAYVVK010000230.1:0-9402 GCA_964454855.1 uncultured Phaeodactylibacter sp.
ACCAGAGCGGAAAGTCTTGGCTTCCAGCCAACTTTCGCTCTTAGTTATTTGCACTTGTTTTTTTTCCTGTAAAGGTTTTAATGATCAACGGGTGTGAGTGCTGGAAATGAAAAAGAGTGCCCAGCCAGGTGACATCTTTCACCATTATGCCAAAGTTTTGCTGATGACACTGCGGTTAAATGGCGAAAGGCATCGTCTGGTGGGTTAGGTTAGGTAGGATGGATCACAAACAGCCACGTCTCCCGGAGCGCCGCCCTATAAGGGCAAGGATTTATCCGGCAAGGCAAGGTGTTGACTTGGCCGGATTACCTCTCGTGACCCGGTAGGGGGAGCTAATTTAGGTTTTTGAAAGACTTTAGTTTCGATTCCAGTCGGAACGCCTCTTGCGGCGCAGCGAGCCAGCCAGAGATGGTAGGCTGCATGTCACTCTGAAAACGCTGATTTAAGCTTGGGTTTTTTCAAGAATTGGCACGCGCTCTTTTTATCGTATTTGATAAATTCACTAAGTTTTGTTAACTTCAATGTTATCCATGTACAGGGTATAAAGATGTCCGAATCATTTCAGCAACTATAGTGATCCTGGTATTCTAACATACGCGTCCTCTGTTGATTAGACTTGATTGACCCTCAACCTGCTCATCATGGCCCCCATTCGCCTCACGATCACCAACCTCACCGGCTATCTTCTTCTAGCCCTTTTAGCCGCTTCGTGTTTCCCAGAGCATTCCCCACCGGAACCCAATTACCACCCCCATGTACTGAAGCCGGGGAAATATGTACCTGCTACGGGAAAGGCAGTGCCGGTGGATTCGGTAAAAGAACCGGGCTACACACCGGCAAAGGGAACATATACCGAAGCCGCCCCACCCGAATACGTACCCATCCAGCGGAATAGAAAGATGGCGGGGCCGGCCAAATACGTCCCGGGAAAAGTCAAGATATTCATCAGCGATTCCACGGCCGATCCGGACTATGTGCCGGCCGAAGGAAAAAAAACTCCTGCCCACTGGCCACAGTGGGAGCCCGCCACACCGGATTATCACGAGGGGCGCTTTCCCTTTTCCTATCTGGGGGTGGAACATGGGTTAAATACGGGTTATGTCTTCAGCTCTTTGGAAGACAGCCGGGGAAACATCTGGCTGGGAATGGCTTTGGGAGGCGTCAAAATTTGGGACGGTACAGGCTTTCTTGAGTTTACCAAACAGGAAGGCCTACAGTCCAACTGGGTGTATAGCCTGCTGGAGGATCGGGAAGGGCACATATGGATAGGCACGGAGGGAGCCGGCTTGTCGGTTTGGGACGGCAGCAGTTTTACCCATTTTACGAAGAAAGAAGGCTTGAGCCATAACTTTGTCAGAGACCTGCTGGAGGATCGTGCCGGGCGCATATGGATCGGTACGCACGGGGGAGGGGTCAATGTTTGGGATGGATCCGGATTCAAGGCCTACCGGGAGGAGCACGGATTGACCAGCGATGTGGTATATAACCTTATGGAAGACTCGGAAGGCCGCATCTGGATAGCCACCGAGCGCGGCGTAAGCATTTGGGATGGCGACAGCTTTGGGCATCTGACCAAGGCCGAAGGCCTGATCGGCAATGTCGTCCGATGCCTGATGGAAGATCACCTGGGGCGTATCTGGATGGCAACCAAAGAGGGGCTGGCCGTTTGGGATGGAAATGGCTTTACCTGGTACACCACGGAAAACGGCTTGATCGACAATGATATCTGGTCGCTTTTAGAAGACCGGCAGAAACGAATTTGGATCGGCACTCACGCAGGAGGCGGAGTGAACGTAGGGGATTACAGTAGCTTCTATTATTTCAGGGAAACAGAAGGCTTAAAAGGCAATAGCGGAAGATGTTCACTAGAGGACCGGGCCGGCAACATCTGGATCGGCACCTTCGGCGGCGGCATTAACATTTGGAGGCCTACCGGATTCAGCCATTTTACCGAAGAAGAGGGCCTGAGCGGCAACAATATCTTCCAGATGTTCGAAGAGCGCCCGGGAAAGGTCTGGATCGGAACGCATGGCAGTGGAATGAATTTGTGGGATGGCGCCGGGTTCACCCGCTTCACAATGAAACAAGGATTGAGTTCCAACTCCATTTGGTCATTTGCCGAAGGCGCAGACGGCTCCATTTGGATGGGGGCTTATCTGGGGGGTATCAATGTTTGGGATGGAAAAGGGTTCACACATTTTTCAAAGGAAAGCGGGTTGAGCGATGATAATGTGTGGTCGCTGCTCAGCACCCGCTCCGGCCATGTTTGGGTGGGCACAGAAGAAGGAGTGGATAGGTGGGACGGACGGGGGTTCCTCCACTTCGGCGAAGAACAGGGCCTGAGTAGCCATAAGGTTCGCTCACTCATGGAAGACAGCAAGGGGCGGGTCTGGATGGGAACCGAATGGGGGGGCGTGACGGTTTGGGACGGCTCCGGATTAAAGGTATTTACCCAGGAGGAAGGATTGAGCGGAGAAAGTGTTTTCGGGATGATGGAGAGCCGAGACGGGCGTATCTGGATAGCCACCGACCAGGGATTGAGCGTGTGGGACGGCGCCGGATTTACCCACTATACCGAAGCGGAGGGGTTGAGCGACAATCACACCAGAAGATTGGTACAGGATAGGCAGGGCGCTATATGGGTCACTACGGGCGATGGATTGAACCGCCTGAGGCGGAGGAAGAAGGACTCCCTATGGATCGTCGAGTATTTTCAAAAGCCGGAGGGGCTGGGGGAAATATGGATTGAGGAAATGATGCTGGACCACCAGAGCCGGCTGTGGCTGGGAACGCCGAAGGGGGTGAGCCGGCTTGACCTGAATCAGCTGAGAGCCGATACTTCGCGGCCGTTAGTTACCATCAGAGAGATGCAGCCCTTTTTTGATTTTCTCGATTGGCGCCAGGTACGAAGGGCACTGGACGAGGGCGAAGCACCGGCCGCCGGGGATCTGCAAGTTCCTCTATCGAAGGTCGGCTTCGATTCGGTCGCCCCCTATACCAATCTTCCGGTAGCTCCGGTTTTTCCTTATAAAATGAACCACCTGACCCTACACTGGAGCGGCGTACAAATGAGCGCGCCGCACAAAGTGCGGTACAGCTACTTTCTGGATGGGAAAGGCCACAGCTGGTCTCCGCTGGTTCGCGAACAGCAGATCGCTTACCAGGATCTTCGCCCGGGCCGGTACACTTTCCGCCTCAGGGCGGTGGGCGGTAACGGGAAGTGGAGCGATACGGCCTCCTATGCCTTTACCATTCGGCCACCCTGGTGGCAGGCCTGGTGGGCCTATCTGCTGTACGGCTTAGCCGCGCTTCTCGTCTTGGCCGCCATCCGGCAATATGAACAAAAGCGCTACTTCGTACGGGCAGAAGCCCGCCGGCTGAAAGAGCTGGATGCCGTTAAATCCAAATTTTACACGAACATCACCCATGAATTCCGAACCCCGCTGACCATCATTCTCGGCATCGCCGACCACCTGAGGGGGGAGGCCAGCGAGCACGCCCGCGCCAAACTGCGCCTCATCAAGCGGAACGGCCGGCAGCTGCTGAAATTGGTCAACCAGATGTTAGACCTATCGAAACTGGAGTCCGGCCACCTGCAGTTGAAACTGGAGCAGGGCGATATCATCAGCTACCTCAAGTATCTGATGGAGTCCTTCCATTCCCTGGGCGCAGAGAAAGGGGTGCGGCTCCACTTTCTCAGCGATCTTAGCGAACTATATATGGACTACGACCCCGGCCGGCTGATGCACGTCATCTCGAACTTGCTCTCGAATGCGATCAAGTTCACCCCTGCGGGAAAGGATGTATACCTCACCGTTGAGGAAATAGTGGACTCCCAGACGTTGAAGATTAGAGTAAAAGACACTGGCGTCGGCATTCCGGAACACAAGATCCCGTTGATCTTCAACCCCTTCTATCAACTGGATCATTCCTTTAGCCGGCAAGGAGAAGGCACCGGAATCGGCCTGACACTTACGCAGGAGCTGGTAAATCTGATGGGCGGCGACATCAGTGTGCAAAGCGAACTGGGCCAAGGCAGTGTATTCACCGTCACCCTGCCCATTACCCGGAAGCAGCCCCCGCAAAATGCGCTCCCGGCTGCCCTGTTCCCGGCCGAGCCCAGTAGTCCGGACCCGGCTGCCCCTTCTTCGGCTTCCGGCGAAAAACCCCTGCTGCTGATCGTGGAGGACAATGCCGATATGGTAAAATACCTCCTGGCTTCCCTGAATCCGGCTTACCGGCTGGAAGTAGCCTACAATGGACAGCAGGGCATCGAAAAGGGCATCGCCCTGATCCCAGACATCATCATCACCGACGTCATGATGCCGGAAAAGGACGGCTTTGAACTCTGCGCCGAACTGAAAAACCACCAGCTCACCAGCCATATCCCCATCATTATGCTGACCGCCAAGGTGGATGTGGAGGCCCGCCTGGCCGGACTGCGGCAGGGCGCCGATGCTTACCTGGAAAAGCCCTTCCTTCAGGAAGAACTGGAAGTGCGCCTCCAGGCCCTCCTGGAACAGCGGCGTAAACTGCAGGCCCATTACCGCGCCCGGGCCGGCATTTCGGAAGAGGAACAGGACATTCGCCCTTCCGACACAGCAGCCGATCCGGAAGAAACCTTTCTGGCTGGCGTCAACGATATCCTTGAATCCAACCTGGACAACCACGAATTCACCGTAGAACAACTGAACCAGGAGTTGTTTCACAGCTCCGCCAGCGTCTACCGGAAATTAACCGCCCTCACCGGGAAAACACCGAGCCGGTACATCCGGGCCTTCCGCTTGGCCAGAGCGAAAAAATTGCTCACCCAAACCGATCGTTCGATCACCTCCATCGCTCTTGAAACCGGCTTTTCTACCCCGGAGTATTTCTCCCGGGTGTTTAAACAGGAAACGGGAATGACGCCTACGGGGTATAGGGAAAGCTCCCGAAAGCACTAGCCGAAGGGAATTTGAATGATCTGTATAGGGGGTTGAATGATTTGTACATCCTGACGTTCTCCCGATTTCTGAATTTAGGTGAAGAAAAGTATAGCCTCATTTGAGTCACCTAAACTGCCCCCTACATGGTCTATCAGGAATTCCTCCCCGCTCCGGCACTCCGGCCCTTCATCCATCATTACGGCATCCTGGAATTGCCGCAACAACTTCCCAAACTGGTGGAAGAAAAGGTGCCGCCTTCTCCGGGCCGAGGCCTGGTCTTTTTTTACCGCTGCGGCCAGCCGGTGCACATTTACAACGGCACCTTCGACGGGGAACTGCCTTCTTCTTTTCTGATCGGACAAGGTAACAAGAGTAACATCTGGAAACATCAGGGGGGCTTCGGCTTTTTTTTGGTGCTTTTTCAGCCTGGTCAAGTAGGACATTTTTTCCATTTTTCACCCCAAGAACTAGCAAATTCTTTGATTCCGATTTATTATTTAAAGGATCAGCACTTAAGAAGGTTGGCTCTCCAAATGCAAGAGGTCAGTTCTGTTGAGGATCGCATCAACCAAGCCAATGCTTTTTTCAGCGACCAACTCTTGCCTAGCCTAAAAAAAGAGGACCTATCTAACCTTATCTTACGGTATATTCATCATACTCCACAGACGCAATTACAAGATTTAAGCAAGCAGCTTTTTGTAACTCCTCGTCATCTACGCCGCGTTTTTAAAGAAAAGGTTGGATTAGGGCTAAAGTCTTACCAACAGCTTATTCGAGTATGTAGAAGTCTTCACCAGCTGAATAATAAAAAATTTGGAAACATCTCTGAGGTTGCTTTTAGATGGGGATTTTATGATCATACGCATTTCACCAATGTGTTTAAATCCTACACGGGACTGACTCCGACCAAATTTCTAAGGAAGGAAAACTCTATCACTTCCATGACATATTGGCGAGAAGAAATTAAGCATGAATGATAAGGATACTTGCAGTAATAGAAATTGAACTCCTGACTACCTTTTTATTGTGCGAGAAACACTTCTCTGATTATTGGATTGGAATATGTATTGATGTCTAATCGTACAAGCTAAAGGTTCTTTTCGGGATTGCTATTGCCTTGATAAAACTACATTTAACGACTCCCTAGTTTGCGGGTATGCTTTTTTTCTTAATAGGTTAAATCCCGGCTTGAAAAAGCTAACTGTTTGTTCCCGGCGTTGTAGCGCCTCTGGGATGTAGAGTTCATAATAGCCTGTGGCGTCAGTAGTGTCGCGAATCGTGTTGATAGAGACGATAACGTCCGGTACTGGTTGGTCACGCCAGATAACGGTGCCGGAAACTCTATCGAGGCCCTGGAGTGCGACGGGGAGGTAGATTTTTCCGTTGGGCCGAATCACGTATAATGAGTCTGAGTTTAGTGCCCGGTAAGGCTCCGAGAAGTCGACATTGAGCCGCACCGTATCGCCGACACGAAGATTGGGAAAGTAGGCTTCGCCGTTTTCGCTGATCGCTTGGCGTTTACGTTCGCCATGCACGTCGAGCACTACGTGGCCTTGCTGGCGTAAAATTATGTCGTGCGGCCCGCTCTTACCATGGACAAAAACAGTGAGACTGGTCGTCGTTTGGCATCTGTCATCATTAACTATATTAGGTGATGCGTAATATACAAGTATGAATACTGCTAGTCCCCCGCCCGCTGAGATACCGGGACTCCAGCTGATTTGCAACGAACCCGTAAGTACACTAGCCAGGCCACCAGCTGCAAGTGCCAAGGAGATACGAAAAATGAAAAACTGAGCATTGCTCGGACAAGGAAGCCACCAGATCAGGCCTAGTATGAGTAGTAATAAAACTAACCCAATGATCCAGGCAATTGGAGAGTGTCCGCCGGAAGAGGTTTTACCAGCTTGTTTTCTCTCCCTGATGGATTCGTCATTGTCGTCTAGCCGATCAATTTTAGCAAATGCTAAAATTTTGATCTGTAACAAATCTTGCCAGGCCGATTTGAGCGCTGCCCAACTGAGGCAGGTCATTCTTTTGTAGTAGTGGGCAGGATTTTTGAGCTTATGTCTATAGGGGAACTGTAGCCGGTGGTAACAACCGGATAGGGAAATTTCTTTTTTCGTATTTTCAATTTCATTGATATGCCGGGTGAAAAGGCAAAGGCCTTCAAATGTGCTTGAGAGGTCGCTGGGGGAGCCCCATTTTGATAAGATGGATTTCGGAAGCATGACGTGCAGTTTAGCAATGGAAATTAGTTGTTTTTTAGAAATATGTCTAATTTAAACTAATATTTGTCGGTGGTGGGTTAAATCCGTTGAAGTTTGGGCGCAAATGGAGCGCGGACCTCCAGGTCCGCTGGATAGGCCAACGGATTTAACCCACTACTTATTTGTTTATCTCACTGAGAACCATTGTGAACTTTCACTATTTGCCGTTTTTTTGGTTCTTAACCATTTCTAGCTTTTTTAACCTCAAAATTAACAGCCATGAAAACTTATTTTTTGACTTTTTTCCAAGTTCTAATGACTTCCCTTTTAATTGCTCAACATTCTAAAATTTCTGGAACAGTCTCTATTCATAACAGCGGTTATGAAAATAATGGAAATCGAAAATTCGTACCGAATGCTCAAGTGGAGGATAAATTTGAACAATCAACGGCGACCATAACCAATGCCGATGGATATTTTAGGTTGAAATTTGTAGGTGTTCCTGAAAAAACAACTGTCTTCCTTTTAGTCAATAAAGAAGGTTTAGAGGTAGTTAATTTAGATGCCCTTAAAGCGGTAACCGGACAGTTGGATACGGTGAGGATTTCTATGGCTAGTCCTAAACAAATTGCTGAATTTCGGAAGAAGATCTACCAGGTAGGCAAGACCGCAGCAGAAAAAAATATTGAATTGAAGCTCCAAAGGTTACAAAATGATCGTAACCGACTTAAGGAGAATGAAGCTGCCAACCTAAAGCGTATCCGCGAACTAGAGGGGCTAATCGCACTTTATGAAGAACAAAAGCAACAAATAAAAGAGGATGCCCAAGAGCTCGCCCGCCGGTATTCGGCCATCAACTTGGACGATGCATCTCGCCCTTATCAAAAGGCTTTCTCTTTTTTTCAAAAAGGTGAGTTGGAGCAGGCGTTAACCGTATTAAGAGATGCCGCCCTAACTGAACAAGCCGAAAAAATCTTGCGCGAGCGAGACCGGATCGCGGAAGTTCGCGAGGAAATAAATCAGCGCGACTCTATGCAACGCCAACGGACTCAGGAGGTCATCCAAGGCCTAGCTTTCAAAGCGGATTTGCACAAAACGCGTTTTGAGTTTGATAGTACGGCTGCTTGTTTTGAGATCATGTTGGAATTGGACCCCAGCAATGGAAGTATTCTGAGGCAATATGCTTATTTTCTGGCAAGCCAAAAACAGTTTGCAAAAGCTATACCATTCTATAAAAAAGCTCTTCAGGTTTTCGTTACAGATGAAAAGAAATCCTTCATATTTAATCATCTAGGTAATGCATATCGAGCAAATGCTGAACCCATGGCTGCGGGTGAGGCCTACATTAAGGCTTTACGGTTATTTAGAACTCTTGCAGCGGAAAAACCGAATGAATTTTTGCCTTATCTTGCTCTGGTTTTAAATAATCTTGGAAACCTGTATCGCGAAGAGACTAGATTCGATGATGCAGAGGAAGCATTCACCGAAGCACTGGAAATTTATAAGCAACTGGCCGAAAAGGATAAAGTCGATTTTCAACCATACATCTCTCTAACCTGGAATAATCTGGGCAGGCTTTATTATGAGAATAAAAAGTGGAATTTTGCAAAAAATGCCTTTGAAAAAGCCCTGGTATATTACGAACAACTAGCACGGGATAATCCGATGGCTACTATACCAAGCGACATTTTTGCTTTTGTTGATATAAGTCTTGTCTATTTGGATAATGATAAAAAAGCTATGGCCTTTGACAGGTTCTCCGAAAATTTTCTTAAAAGAGCACTTAAAGTGCATCGGCAATTTGCAATTTATAACCCTGATCGGTTATTGCCCATCATCGCACTTACGCTGAATAACCTAGGATATGTTTACAGCAATCAAGGCAATTATGATGCTGCTGAGAAAGCCTATCGGGAGGCATTGAAAATTCACCGTGATCTGGCAAGTAAAAATCCAAATGCCTTTTTCCCTCTTATGGCTTTTACGCTTAAGCGGATGGGGGCATACTATGAGGAAATCGGAGAAGCAGAAAAAGCGGAAACTGCCTTCTTGAGGGCACAGGAAATTGAACAGAAGTATGGTAAAATGAAGCCGTAAGGCACAATCCTTCTAGAGGGGCTTTACTTCTTCCATTATATACACCTTCGGAGTTTCCAGGAACACCTATCGTCACGTGAGGCTAGTTGGAGGGGGTTGGCCTTCAGGAATTGAGACGGGTGCGGCTCCATTTTGATGTATCCTAAAAACCATACCTATCAACTTTGTTC
>CAYVVK010000231.1:0-9354 GCA_964454855.1 uncultured Phaeodactylibacter sp.
GAGGAATTGCTGGAACTGGCCAATGAGCCTATGCCTACGCCCCGCCCGCGGCGCAACTACAACCGCCTGGGGGGATTCTCCTTCAACAAGCTCCTGTGGGAATTCATCACCGAAGAGCAACCCCTGGCGGTGCTCGACCGCAGCTACAAGGGCGACCTGGGCACCGTCTTCGTATCCAGCGCCCGCACGCCCGACTGGAGGGATTATCGCAAGGAAGGAGTGACAGTTGTACCGCAGGCCACCCTCGCCGTGGAGCATTACAACCGCATCTTCCGCCTGTTGCAGCGCGGCATCCCCGTTACGCTCAGCATGGAGCTGAAAGCCCGGTACACCAACCCGGACGGCATGGAGCATAACATCATCGCCGAGATCCCGGGTACCGACCTCAAGGACGAAGTGGTCATGTTCGGCGCCCATTTCGATTCCTGGCATGCTGCTACGGGTGCCACCGACAACGGCGCCGGCTCCACCGTTATGATGGAGGCGGCCCGCATCCTGCAGGAGGTGATCAAGGAGACGGGCATCAAGCCACGCCGTACGTTGCGCCTTGCGCTGTGGACGGGCGAGGAGCAGGGCCTGCTGGGCAGCCGCGGCTACGTAGGTAAGCACTTCGCCGAATTTCCGGAAGGCACCTATAACCCGCAATCGCTCAAACCTGCGCAAGAGAAAGTTTCCGCCTACTACAACCTGGATAACGGCACCGGCAAGATCCGCGGTGTCTACATGCAGGGCAATCCGGAGGTAGCTCCCATTTTCCGCGCCTGGCTGGAACCCTTCAAGGACCTGGAGGCCGGTACATTGACCCTCTCCAATACCGGCGGCACCGACCACCTGGCATTCGACGGCGTGGGCATCCCGGGCTTCCAGTTCATTCAGGACCCCATGGCCTACTTCTCCCGCACCCACCACTCCAATATGGACAATATGGACCACCTGGTGGAGGACGACCTCAAGCAGGCGGCCACCATCATCGCCTCTTTCGTCATGCACACCGCCATGCGCGATGAGCGGATGCCTCGGAAGAAGCTGGAAATTGAGGAAGAGGAAGAGGAAGGTAGTAGTAAGTCTAAGCCTTAGCCTTTTAATATAGAACACAGAGAACACGGATCACGCGGACGCACACCGATAGCTGAAGGGGTCCGGCCTGAAATCTAACTGAAGGATTGGTGTTTTCCGTGTTCTATCTATAATGTTACCAAACATTTTTTATCATACTCAATTAGAAGGCCCCTGCCTCCTAATTTTTCAGGCAACTGCAAAATCGGTATCCGGCCGCATAACGGGCGCATGAAAGCCTAGAACGATATCTTTTTTTGGAATACCTTGATCTAATAGTTGGTCAACGATGATGAGGTCAGTATTATCCTGATGGAGCCAGATCCTTCCGTTTTCCTCAACTTCAAAATGTATAAGGATACCATAGAAACGGCTTTCCCCCTTCCAACCGTTCATCAGAAGAACATAGTTTCCTGAATTTCCGTCAATAATGGCCTGATGACGAATATCGTCATTTGAACTCGCGAAAAGCTGAGCCACATCGTGGATTATCTTTTTTGTTATTCCTTTATATCTCTCTACCTTTTCCATAGTATGATTTTTTCTTTCTGAACAGAAAATACGATTAGTTTCAGCTTATTTGACTCAGCGAGTTTCTCTGTAATAGGGTCCTGAAAGAGGAACTCGAAAGCGGATTGTGGAATAGCTAAATACAAGATTCTTTCAGGTTCCTGTTCTTCTAATGCAGCAAGATAAAACACAAATTATCCTAAGGCCTTATAGAAATCATGCATGGTAGAATGGCCCAGGAAGCTTTTTATTTCTACTGCAATTTTGATTTGTCCTTTCTCTGCGGCAATTATTTTTTCTGCGCCCAGATCAACTTCTAATTTACTGATCAGAGTCTTGATGAATAATGGGTCATCTGTAACTCTCCATCCTTCTTCTATAAGGAGCCGCTTTACAAGTTCGTGGTATTTGTCTCTCGCCATTTTTGAGGCATCTCGTTGATAGCATCACTTAAAAATAATAACAATTGTGATGAATTCCTAGTACCTAAATCGATGAATGGCCGTCATCCCTGCCTCTGCCCGGCGGCTACGGCAGGCAGGCGCGTTCCATTCACTCCAGCACCGTCACCTTAAGCTCCACCTTCCGGTTCTCCTCCTTGGGCATGCCGTTCTTCATGGCGCCCCTTCCTTCCATGTAGATCTTATCCACGATCAGGCCGTTGTCTCGCACGGCCAGGGCGGTCTGCTTGGCGCGTTCTTCGGAGAGCTTAAGGTTATAGACGTCGGTGCCGATGTCGTCGGCGTAGCCGATCACTTCGATGCGTTGTATGTTCTTTCCCTTTAGCGGTTTGAGAAAGGCATCGAGCCTGCCGAGCTCTTCGATGTCGATGGTGGTCTTGTCGAAGTCGAAGAAGATGGTATGGGCGTGATCCTTCACTACGGGGGACTTCCTGCGCAGCACGCTGCTGGTATCGCGCACTTCCGCCTCGGGCGGAGGAAAGCTGAAGGTAGATTTCAGAAGGATCTCGATGGTATAGAACTGTTTATTGTCCCATTCCGGCACCAGGAATAGGTTCTGATAGGGGTGGAAGTATTTTTTGTTCACGCTGAGGTTCAGCGAGTCGCCGGCGGGGATGCAGAGGAAGAAGCGCCCGTCGGGGCCCACTTCGATAGGAGGCCTGTCGGCAAATTCCACGGAGGCCCGCACGGGCATGTTGAGGGCGCTGTCGAGCACCAGGCCTTCCAGGAAGGTAATGGGCTGGCTGTAGAGCTGCTCGGTGAGCTGGAATTTGTAGATGTCGAGCTTGCCGTAGCCTTCCGGCCGTTCGGAGGAGAAGTAGCCGGTCTTGCCGTCGGCGGAGAGGAAGAAGCCCAGCTCCCGGAAGGCCGTATTGACCGGCGGCCCCAGGTTGATGGGGTCGCTCCAGTTGCCTTCATCATCCAGCCAGCTCATGAAGATGTCCTGGTCGCCCATGCCGGGGTGGCCGTAGGAGGAGAAGTAGAGGGTGCGGCCGTCGTTGGTAATAAAGGGAGCTTCTTCATAATCGTCGGTATTGATCTTTGGCCCCAGGTTGACAGGGTTGCTCCATCTGCCATCGGGCTGCCGTTTGCTGTACCAGAGGTCAGACTTGCCGAAGCCGCCCGGCCGTTCACTGGCGAAGAAGAGGGTGGAGCCATCGCAACTGATGGCGGCCTGGGACTCCCACTTTTCGGAATTGGTGTAGCCATCGAGCGGCCCTACCTCTGTCACCTCCCCTTCAGCATCGATGATGGCCTGCCAGATGTCACAGATGCCGAGCACCCCATCGCGGTTGCAGGCAGTGAAGAAAAGGAGGCGGCCATCGCGCACCATGCTGATCATGCCCTCGTCCAGCTCCGTATTGATGGCCTTTACGGGGTTGCCCCGGGCCCATTGCCCTTTTTGCAGCCGGCTGCGGTAGAGGTCTTCATCGCCTTTGGCGGATTTGCGGGTGAAATAGAGTTCCTCCTGGTCATTGGTAATGAAGGGAAAATAATCGTCATCTTTGGTATTGACATCGGGGCCGAGGTTAACCACTTCAGTGATGTTGATGAACTGAATGGAGTCCAGCCTGACTTCACAGGCCCGTACATTGCTGTTGAGCTTTTTGAGGTACTTTTCTTCGTAGGCCAGCTCTTTTTCGGTATTGAGGCTGAAGGTGTCGGCATCTATTTGCTGCAGGGCCTCGAATTTCTGAAAGTACGCCAATGCCTTTTTATGGTTGCCGGCCTTATAATGCGCTTCCCCGGCCTGGTAATACAGGGCGCGGGAGAAGAGGGAGTCGGAGGCCAGCACCTGCTCGTATTCGGCCACGGCCTTCGGATATTCGCGCAGGATGGCGTAACACAGGCCTTTACCCCGGCGGGCGGCGCTAAGGCCGGGCTGTATCTTCAGGGCACGGTCGAAAAAGCGCAGAGCCTGTTCGGGATTGTTTTCCAGCAAAGCGATCTCTGCTTTCTGGTACATTTCGGCAGCCGACGGGTTGGAGAATACCTGGGCCCGGGCGGCGGAAAGGCCAAGGCCAAGCAGGAACAGCAGGAGAAGAGTAGAGCGTTGCATCATATAGGCGGTCTTTGGTCAAAGCGGTAAAGCACGGCGGGAAACAGGCAAGCCGGGCGCCGCATTGCAGTTGCTCCTGCTAAGGTAAGCTTAATTTCAAATTTTTTAAATGTATACTGCCAGCTTTCTGGCAGAACATTGAGCGCTGCCGCCAGTTTTTAAAAATAGACCAAAACGTCATTTTCTATGAGATACCGGCTGCTTTTACTGTTCCTGTCCTTTTACACTCTGCTTCCTGCCCAGGGCCTGGAGTTGCCCCGGAAGAGCCCGAAGGCCAGCACTTCCTACACGATCGGCTATACCCGAATTTTGGTGGAGTACAGCTCACCTGCCGTCCGGGAGCGGGAAATATGGGGCCATGTCGTGCCCTACGGCGAGATCTGGCGGGCGGGCGCCAATGAGGCCAGCGTAGTGGAGTTCAGCACCGATGTACAGGTAGAAGGGCAGGCCCTTGCTGCCGGGCGCTATGCTTTCTTCCTCATTCCCCGCGAAGAAGGGAGCTGGACGGCTGTCTTCAACCGCCAGGCCGATCAGTGGGGCACCCGTGAATACGGAGAAGACAAAGACGCCCTGCGGGTAGAGGTGGAACCCCGTTTTGCCAAACAGGCGAATGAGGAAAGGTTAAGCTACAGTGTGGTGGGGCAGAATATAGAGAATGGCTACCTGCTGCTGAGTTGGGAGAAGCTGCGCCTCTACCTGCGCATTCGGGTGGAAACCATGCAGCGGGCGGGGCGCGAGATCACTCAGGCTCTGGCTGCTGCGGAAGAAGATCAGAAGAGCAGTATATACGCCGAGGCTGCGGATTTCTTTCTCTGGGTAGGGCAGTTGCAGCCTGCCATGCAGTACATCGATCAGGCACTGAAACTCGAAAAAAGTTCCCGCAACCATTGGATAAAGGCCCGCACACAGGCAGCTATGAACGATTTCGAAGCAGCGGCCAGCAGTGCCGAACAGGCGCAAAAAGCAGGAACTGCTGCGAAAGATGATGCGTTTTACCGCAGTAACAAGGAAGAGATGGCCCACCGGCTGGCGGAGTGGAAGGCCAAGGCAGGTTCGAAATAAGCTTTTTGTCAGTTGGCAACCCTCCGGAAAAGAGGTATAAGCAGCGGTTTTTTTGTAAATTAGCTCTATTCAACCTGATAAAGGGCTATGGAAACCGTTACTCCCTCACTCGATACCTGGACCAGCTTTTTTATCCTGGCGGCAGCACAGGGTTATTTTCTGGCAGCCGTTCTCCTCTGGCCCCGAAAAGGCAACCGCCTGGCCAGCCGCCTGCTGGGCGCCTTCATCTTTTTCTTCGCCCTTACCCTCACGGAATACGTGCTGCACTGGACGGATTACATCATCGGGTTCCCTCACCTTTGGAGCTTTTATATTCCCATCATTTTTCTTTTCGGGCCATTGCTTTACCTCTACTTCAAAAGCCTGGGCCCGGAAGCGGAGATCAGCCGCTCCGATGCCCTGCATTTTCTGCCTTTTGTCCTGATACTGGCCAATCGCATGCCGCTCTACCTCTCTTCTGCCTTTGCAAAATCGGCTTTCCTGGCCGGCAACAAAGGCATGGCGGCACAGATCAACTGGCCTTTCCTGAATATGCAGGGCTGGCAGGACTATATCTTCATGCTCCATCTCTCTGTCTATGCCGTGCTCATTTACCGTTATCTCCATACGCAGGGCTTCTGGCAGGTTTCTAAAGATTTGGAAGATGAGCGCGCTGTCATTCGCCGCAATTGGTCCAGGGTGCTGCTTTGGCTTTTCGCCGGCTTCGTGCTGGGCAATGTAACTTACTATCTGCTCATCCGTACGCCCTTTTTCAATATACACTGGGATTACGGCATCTCTCTTTCCATGACGGCCTTTATCTATACAACGGCCTATCTGGGCCTGCGGCAGCCGGAGATCTTCGCCGGAGAGCTTTGGCCGGAAGCCTTCCTGGCGCCTAAGTATCAGAACTCCTCGCTGACCCCCTCTGCCTCCCGCTCCCTGCTCGACCGGGTGAAGGAATACGTGGAAGAAGAAAAGCCCTACCTTGATAATGAACTGCGCCTCTCCGGCCTGGCGGAACAGCTCGATATCTCTATCCACCATCTCTCCCAGGTAGTCAATGAACAGCTGGGAAAGAGTTTCTCCGATTTTATCAATGAATACCGGGTGGAAGAGGCGCGCCGCATGCTGGCCAACCCCAGATATAAGGAGCGCTACATCATCGCCATCGCGTACGCCTCGGGTTTTAATAACAAGACGTCCTTCAACAAAGCCTTTAAAGCGCAGACGGGTATGTCGCCCTCGCAGTACAGAAAAAAACAGCTGGCGCGGACAGGAGTAACGGGGCGCTGAGAAACAGCCTTCTATTCGATCCCCATTTTCTCAAAAAGGGCTTCCTTGTAGGTCTTGCTCACCCGGAAGGCTTTTCCGTCAGCCATATGGGCTTCCACATCCCCGAAGCCGATCTGCTCGATCTGTTCCAGGAAATCCGTATTGATAATGGTGGAGCGGTGGATGCGGAGAAACCGGGGAACCGAGAGGCGCTCTTCCATATTGGTGAGGGATTCGCGCAGGAGGTATTTCTTTTCGATAGTGTGGATCTCAATGTAGTAGCCGGAGGCCTCCACGTATTTAATGTCTTTCATTTCCAGAAAGCAAACCTTGCCAGACAGCTTGATGGGGAGGGTTTGGCGGGCGCCGGAGCGGGCCTCGCCGTTTTTCAGGTAGGAGAGCAGGGCGTTGAGCTGGGAGGCCGCTTTCATTTTCTGCTTATCGCGAAGCAGCCGCAGGGCATTTTCTACCGATTGTTCGAAGCGCTCTTCCTTGAAAGGCTTGAGCAGATAGTCGAAGGCGAAGACGTCAAAGGCGCGAATGGCATACTGGTCGTAAGCGGTGATGAAAATGACCAGTGGCGCGTAGGCCTCCGGCAGGCTGTCGAGGACTTCGAAGCCGGTCATGTCTTTCATCTGAATGTCCAGAAAGATCAGGTCCGGTTCCTGTTTTGGAATGGCCTTCAGGGCCTCCGCGCCGCTTTTGCATTCCCCGATGACCTCTACTTCGGGTTGCCGGGAGAGCAGGTTCCTGATCCGCTGCCGGGCCAGGTGTTCATCGTCGATGATCATGGATCGTATCATAGCCGGGCTTTTCTGTAAAAAAAATGCCTACAAATTAAAAGACAAGGGGATCTCGATACGGTTGCGGAAGCCGGGATTCAGGTTTTCCACCAGAAAGGTAAAGCGTTCTCCGAACAGAGATTTTAACCGCTCGAAAGTATTGTGCAGGCCCATGCCTTTCTCAAATAATTCCTCTTTAGCCATGGATTCGAAGCCCTTGCCATCATCCTGAATGTCCACCACCAGCCGATCCCCTTCGCGGTAGAGGTGGATGTTGATCTTCAGCTGTGGGTGCTCCCGGGAGAAGCCGTGCCGGATGGAGTTTTCCACCAGCGGCTGCAGCAGCATGCTCGGCACCATAGCCTGGAAGGTGGAAGGGTCCGCTTCCATGTTGACTTCCAGGTCTTCGGCGAAGCGGGCTTTTTCGATATCCAGGTACTGCTGCAGGAGTTTCAGTTCCTCGTACAGGGATACCACCTGTTCGTTTCGTTTTTCCAGCACGTGGCGCAGCAGGCCCCCCAGGTCGGCGGTCATGGCTTTTGCGCGCTCGATGTCTATGTCCATCAGGCTGACGATGCTGTTCAGGGTGTTGAACAGGAAGTGGGGATGGAGCTGGGATTGCAACATCATCAGCCGGGTTTCCAGCAATTGCTTTTCCATCTGGCTCCGCTGAATGCGGTGCTGGCTGTCACGCTGAATATAGTAATAGGTATACGTAATGCTGGCGGAAAAGAGATAGATCAGAAAGAGCTTGTCGAAATTATTGAGATACCAAATCAGCATCTCCATGGGGGAAAAGAATTTATCACACTCTTTACCGGTGCACAAAGCGTAGTGTATACCGGTAAACAGCGCATACCAAACCAGTGACACCAGGAGGGAAAAAAGCAGGTGAATGCCTAAGATGCGCCGCCAGGAGATGTTGGAGTACAGAAACCGCTTGGTGGTCTTTACAATGAGGATGACGAACAACATGGCGACACACCAGGCCAGGCCGCGCCAGCCGGCCAGGCCGAGCAGGTTTACTTCCTTGCCCTTTGCCGCGCTTTCCAGATAGGCCAGCAGGAAGGTTATCACCTGTAAGATGGTGACCACCAGCCCAATACCCAGGATGAGCTTTGTATCCGAAAGCCGTGCTATTTTTTCTCTTACTATCGACATAAAATATTGTGGTTCAGCAAAGTTACTATTTATTTGCCTGGCCCGCTCCGCCATTCACTGCACTATAGGTGGCATTCGCTTCATCCTCCTGCCATTACGTGGCATTTCCCTGCAAGGCAGCCTTAAATCCTTTTTCTTTGAAGTATAAAATGAGAAAAATTAAGGGATGTCCGCCATCCCGACGATGCTGTATAGAGTGAGCAGGCGGCAACGGCTGCCTGCTCTGACTGATGCGGCCCCTGCAAAGGAATCATCCGAAGTTTTAATCAACCACCGGTACTTAACCAGTAAGAGCTTTTCGCAGGGGCCGCCTTTTTAAATCACCCGCCTCCGCATAAAGCGGTGGGGGCGCAGCGAATTACACATCCACCGCCCGGTACGCCTGAATCACGGCCATTTCCCCCTCTTTGCCTTCTTTGGAATTGCCATGTTCCATGCCCAGTATGCCGTCGAAGCCTTTTTCGTGGATGTATTGGAAGATGTTCTTATAGTTGATCTCTCCGGTGGTCGGCTCTTTGCGGCCGGGGTTGTCGCCGATCTGGAAATAACCGATCTCGTCCCAGGCGGCCTCCATATTGGGAATGAGGTTGCCTTCCTGTATCTGCTGGTGGTATATGTCGAAGAGGATCTTACAGGCGGGGCTGTCTACAGCGCGGCAGATCTGGTAGGCCTGGGGGATCTCGCTGAGGAACAGGCCGGGGTGGTTGTAGAAATTCAGGGGCTCCAGCACCATTACCAGGCCATGGGGTTCCAGGATGTCGCTGGCGCGGCGGAGGGTTTCCACCACGTGGGCGGTTTGAAAGCCCATATTCTGCCGCAGGTCCACATGGCCGGGCACCACGGTCATCCATTTGGCGTTGACGCGCTTGGCCACCTCCACCGATTCTTTGATCTGTTCGAGAAACTCCTCCCGCAGCCCGGGGTCTCCGCTGGCCAGGTTGGGTTCTTTCCAGTAGATGTCGTGAGCGACGAAGACGCCCATCTGCAGGCCCCGCCGCTCCATGGTGCT
>CAYVVK010000232.1:0-9326 GCA_964454855.1 uncultured Phaeodactylibacter sp.
GACGCTTTTGAATGCCAGGCGGTTGTGAGAGCCCATGATCTTTCCGACTTCCGCTATCCGACTTCCGACTTTGTCCAGCCTTAGAAGGCTGGCCTTTGAGCCCGATCTCCCGTAGCCGCTCGTCGAGGTACTCTCCGGCCGTGATCGGCTCATAGGCTTTCGGATGTTCCCGGCCGACGCATTCGTCGAGGCAGGACAGGTCCATGTCACTCCTGGGGTGCAGGAAGAAAGGGATGGACAGCCGCGGCAGGTGCCATTCCTCCCGCGGAGGGTTGACGACCCGGTGGGTGGTGGACTTCAGGTAGTTGTTGGTCAACCGCTGAAGCATATCCCCCACATTGATGACGATCTCATTTTCTTCCGGCATGACCGGCACCCACTTGTTTTCCTTGGTCAGCAGCTGCAGGCCGCCGGCGGAGGCGCCTGCCAGCAGGGTGATGAGGTTGATGTCCTCGTGTTGTTCCGCCCGGATGGCGGAAGCCGGCTCCCTGCTAATGGGCGGGTAGTGGATGGCTCGCAGTATGCTGTTTCCGTTGTATATCTTCTCGTCGAAGTAATCTTCTCCGATCTCCAGGTGTATGGCTATGGCGCGCAGCAGCTCTGCGCCTGCCTTTTCGAAAGCTTTGTACAGTTGCAGCCCCAGCCGCGTAAACTCCGGTACTTCTTCTACGTATATGTTATCTGGATATTGTTCTCCGACGGGGCCATCACCTTCTACTTCCTGGCCCAGCTGAAAAAACTCCTTGAGGTCGGGCACCTCCGATTGTTTGGCGTGTTCCTTTCCAAAGGAGGTATAGCCACGCTGGCCGGCGAGGCCGGGGATCTCATATTTTTTCTTGATATCGGCAGGCAGGGCGAAGAAGCGTTTGGAGGCATCGTAAAAAGAATCTATCAGTTGTTTGGGAATGCCGTGTTTTACTACGCCTACAAAGCCGATCTCGTGGAAGGCCTTTCCCAATTGTTCTACGAAGGCCTCCTGCTCGGAAGGCGTTCCGTTTGCGAACCTGGAAAGGTCTACTACAGGTATGGCGCGATTACTCATTTTTTTCTATGATCTGGTTAGTTTTTTTGCAATTTGTATTGGAGAAACAAAGTACACCATTTTACAGGTATTGGCAAGAACTTCTGTCACTTCCTATCTACCGGCCGGTATTTTGCCAGGTCCAGCAATGCCTGGGCGTCCTGCATTTGAAGCAATTCCCTTAGCTCGGTTTCCGGATATTTCTCCATATAAGCTTCAACAATTTGCCAGCCTACCCAGTTGGCCGTGCGGCCGGGAGCTTCGGGCGGCATACCAGGAGAATTTGGGCTGTATTCCACAAGCTTGCGGATATCCTGCCAGTTGCTGGAATACAGCAGTTCTTCCTTGAGGAAGTAGGCCCACATTTCCAGCTCATTTTCTTCCAGCCATTGCATCTGCCGGGCGGTAACCTCCATCTTGATGCTGTCGGGGGTATGGGGCAGGAGGAGGTCCAGCACATAAAGCAATTTGCCGTTGCGGACCATCAGGTCGAGCAGCCTTTCCCCGTTGGCGGGCGGCACGAGGCCGTCGGCCAGGGCGCGAATGGTTTTAGGCAGCAGGTGCTCAGGGGTGAAGGTGCGCGTCAGGTAGGCGGAAAAAGCAGGGTTGCCGGGATTGTACTGCAGGTAGGGGTAATCCTCGCCGAGAAAGAAGTCGAGCCCAACCGCCAGGCCGTTCTGCCCGTATACGAAAGCCGCATAAGTATATTCGGAAATATAGGTAGTGACGGTAGGTAGAGGCTCCTCTGGAAAATAGTACCGGAAAAACCGGAAAGCCTGCTCGAAGCCCTGTTCCGTGGCTGCCATGTCATCGTAGCGCACCATACAGGTGTCGTACAGCTGGCGCACTGCCGGAAAAGTGATGAACCCTTTGATAAAGCTTGCCGCTTCCGGGCTTTCCAAAGGCTGGCCCGCCAGCCCAAGGATCTGGTTGAAGTAAATGGCGCTGAATTCGGGATACTCTTGTTGGAGGCGCGCCAGCTCCGCCTCCATTCGGGTGGTATCCGCACTGAAGAGCGCCTTTTCGAAACGGCGCATCTCGATGTCCACTTCTATGCCGGACACATCGGGTATATTGCGCCGGCCGTCGGGTTGGCAGCCCGTAAAAAAGAGGAGAATGCTGAAAAAAGCGAACAAAAAGGTGTTTCTATAAATCATAATACCGAGTATCTTAAGCATTTAAATTGCTGTACCGATTGGACGGCAGGCTTACAAGCCTTAATTTTGACAAGGAAAAAAGTTGATCATTCACAAAAAACTGAAGTATAATGAAAAAAATTGTTGCCATTACTGCCTTTTTGGCTTGCACCTTCTTCATGGGCCACAGCCAGACGGATGTCCGCTTTGGCTTTCAGCTCAGCCCTGCCTTCAGCTGGATGTCTGCTAACACCAACCGGATCAATGGCAGTGGGACCAACCTGGGCCTGAAACTCGGTATGGTGGGGGAGTTCTATTTCCAGGAAAGCTACGCCGTAGCTACCGGTATTGGCTTTTTCTTTAACTCCGGAGGCACCCTGCTGCACGAAAGAGCCGGGAGGTTCTGGGTGAATTCCGAGCTGCCGTCTATCTGCCAGGAGTTGCCCCCGCAGTCCAAACTGAAATACAACCTTCAGTACGTGGAGATCCCCATCGGCCTGAGAATGCGCACCCGAGAGTTCGGCTATGTCCGCTACTTCATCGAACCCCGTCTGGGGCTGGCTTTTAATACCCAGGCCAATGGCGACATCACCAGCGAAGGAGCAGAAGAATGCCAGGATGTAAATATCATGGATGACGTCAACCTCTTCAATCTTTTCTGGGGCATCAACGGCGGTATAGAATACAGCGTTTCCGAAAGTACCTCCCTGGTGGGCGGCGCCGGCTTGCAGTTCGGGTTTGCCGATGTCACCAATGATGATGACCAGGTACAACTGGATTCCGGAAGCCTGGCCGATGAAAAGTCCAAGGGCGTCATCCGGGCCTTTATCATTCGGCTGGGCGTGATGTTTTAGGAAGAAGGCCTGCGGCCTTCTGATGCCAGATGCCAGACATGAGATGTCAGGCACCGCCCGCCCGTTTTTCTGGCATCTGGCGTCTGACGTCTTCCATCCGGAAATACTCCGGAATTGCGTACATTTGCAGGCAAATCAAAAAACGGCAAATGATCACAGACGAGGCAACAACCAAGACTTTTCTGGATTTCTTCGTGGAACGCGCCCTGCAGGAAGACGTAGGGCAGGGCGACCATACCTCCCGGGCCTGTATCCCTGCTGATGCGCGCAGCCGCGCCCGCCTGCTCATCAAGGATCCCGGTGTGCTCGCCGGCGTGCAGGTTGCTAAGCACATTTTCAAAAAGGTAGATAAAACGGCAAAAATAGAAATATTCAAAGAGGACGGCATGGCCGTCAGTGCGGGCGAAATAGCCTTTGAGCTGGAGTGCAATACCCGTGCCTTACTGATGGCCGAGCGCCTGGTGCTCAACACCATGCAGCGCATGATGGGGATCGCCACCCTCAGCAACCGCTTTAAATTTGAAGTGGAAGACCTGCCGGTAAAGATACTGGATACCAGAAAGACTACGCCCATGATCCGCTTTCTGGAAAAATGGGCCGTGCGGCTGGGCGGCTGCGAAAACTACCGCTTCGGCCTGTACGACTGGATCATGATCAAGGACAACCACATCGATGCCTGCGGGGGCATTCAGCAGGCCATCGATAGGGTGGAGGCCTACCAGAAGGAACATGGCCTGTCTCTGGGCGTCACCGTCGAGGTGCGGAACCTCGTCGAATTGCATAAAGTACTGGAGATGGGCAAGGTGACCCGCATCCTGCTCGATAATTTCGAGCTGCCCCTGCTCCGGGAAGCGGTACTGCATGTCAATAAGCGCTTCGAAACGGAAGCCTCCGGCGGGGTCAACATCCACAACGTCCGCCAGGTAGCCCTCACGGGGGTGGACTATGTTTCGGTAGGGGCGCTTACCCACTCCGCTACCAGCCTGGACCTGAGCCTGAAGGTCGTTAAGTAGGTGGACAGATTTAATTTACTTATACCGCTTCGGCAGTAGAGTCTGAAGCGCTTTATTCTCGGGCGTTCCGGGAAGATTGTTGAGCATGGCGAAACCCGCCCCGGTACGGGCCCGTATGGGTATGGGTATGGGTTACATTGTTAAATTGTTCGGCCCGGCATAAGACGGCCCTTACACGGGATAGCTCTTTATTACCAGTAATGCCAGCAGTAAAAAGGAACCCACCACCAGCCAGAAACGCACGTCTTTATACACGGCGAAGGCCTTTTCCCGGATGATGCTTGCCAGGTTGTAGAGGATCAGTAAAAAAAGAATTACGCATATCATAGCACATGGGATTATCTCTTGGGGCCGGCTGGGAACTGTCCGGCCGGGCCGAGGGCTAAGTGGGCTGTTCCCAGGAAGCCCAAGCGCCGGGCTAAAACAATAATGAATTCTTTCCGGGTAAAAGTTCATCTCAGTTTCAACTGCAGGGGGTTGCGCATAGCGAACCCTGCCTGAGCTTACTGCAAACTGCCTTGGATCGGATGTGATGGTGTGTGGATGAGGCATGAAGTACGTGCTTCACGCCTGGATGATTAAGTTAAACAATTTTCGGGTAAATATTCAGTAAATTTATTTAATTTAACTTCCCTTCCGGGTAGCAAGAGCGCGGTTGATGCGCCGCACAAGCCCTGGCCCTTCGTAAACGAGGCCGGTATAGGCCTGGATAAGGGAAGCGCCCGCCTGCAGTTTCTCGATGGCGTCCTCGGGGCTGGCAATGCCTCCCACTCCAATAATAAATAACCGTCCATCAGATTTCTCCTTCAGGTAACGAATGAGTTCGGTAGAACGCTGTTTGAGCGGCCGGCCGCTTAGCCCACCGGCGCCGATGGACTCTATCCTACTGCCCGGTTCCCGCAGGCCTTCGCGGCTGATGGTGGTATTGGTGGCAATGACGCCATCTATGTGGGTCCGCTGCACAATGTCGAGGATGTCGTCGAGCTGCCCTTCGGTGAGGTCGGGAGCGATCTTGAGCAGTATGGGTTTTGGGGCCGGTTTCCGGCGGTTGCGCTCCTGCAGGCTGTTCAGCAGGCGGGAGAGGGGCTCTTTTTCCTGTAGTTCCCGCAGGTTGGGCGTGTTGGGGGAACTGACGTTGACAACGAAGTAATCCACATATGGGAACAGGGCTTCGAAGCAGAGGAGGTAGTCTTCTTCGGCCTGTGCATTGGGGGTATCTTTATTCTTGCCGATGTTCCCTCCGACGATGAGCCCTTTGGGTTTGCCTCTTTTGAGGCGATCCACCATAGCATCCACCCCGTCATTGTTGAAGCCCATGCGGTTGATGAGGGCCTCGTCCCGGGACAGGCGGAAAAGGCGGGGCCGGGGGTTGCCGGCCTGAGGGCGGGGCGTCACTGTACCCACTTCCACGAAACCGAATCCCAGGCTGGCCATGGCACGGAAATGCTTGCCGTCTTTGTCGAAACCGGCGGCGAGGCCGACCGGGTTTTGGAAGTCGAGGCCCAGCAGTTGCCTCTGCAGTTTGGGGCTTTTATACCGGTAAAGGGCCTGGAAAATATGGGCAATACCCGGGAGGGCAAGTACGGCCTTCAGCAGGAACAAGGTGAGGTGGTGCGCCCGCTCGGGCGGCAGCAGGAAGAACAGCGGTTTGAGGATGGTTTTGTACACGGCCTTTTTGCCCTCAATTTAGGGATTGCTGCGCGGATTCAATATTACTGCAGCGTTTATCTTATTTTCCGCTTGGGCACTTACCCCTTTTCAGAAATACGGCGCCACTTCATGCTTTGTGGGCCTTTGTGCTCTTCGTGACTTCGTGGCGGGAAAAAATACGGCAGGCATAAAAAAAGGCCAGGTAGAAAGTAACCTACCCAGCCGGAATCATAATCCCAAAAACTATTCTTATGTATACACCCTCGCAGAGGGGATTACTGTTTACACATGAATTTAAGACAAATATACTTAATTGTGCTTTTTATGCAAATAGATTATTGCCTTATGGTACAAATATATTGAATTTTTCCTGAAATAAACAAACTATTTGGCTTCTTCTTCTGCTTTTACCAGCAATTGGAAGCCGTTGCCATGGATGTTGACAATCTCGATGTTCTCGTCTTTTTTGAGGTATTTGCGCAATTTAGTGACGAATACATCCATACTTCTGGCGGTGAAGTAATTGTCTTCGCCCCAGATCTTGTTGAGGGCTTCGGAGCGTGGGAGGATGTCGTTGATATATATGGCAAACATGCGCAGCAGTTGGGCTTCCTTGGGAGAAAGCTTATTTTTTTCTTCTTCGGGGCCTTCGGGGTCGTAGGTCAGGATGCGCAGGGGGTAGTTGAAGTGGTATTTGCCGATGTCAAAATCTTTGATTTCCTCTCTGGGGTCGGCCTTGGCCTGGCTGCGCTTCAGGATGGCCTGTATGCGGTACAGCAACTCTTCGGAGTTAAAAGGCTTGGTGATATAGTCATCGGCGCCAATCTTAAAGCCTTCCAGGACGTCGTTCTTCATGGTCTTGGCGGTCAGAAAGATGATGGGCATGTCCTGGTCCTGCTCGCGGATTTCCCTGGCCAGGGTAAAACCATCCATTTTCGGCATCATCACGTCGAAGATACAGAGGTCAAATTCGCCTTTTTTATAGCTCTCCAGGCCCTGGGCGCCGTCGGTAGCCAGTGTCACTTCATAGTCGTGCATTTCCAGGTAAGACCGAAGTACATCACCGAAATTCTGATCGTCTTCTACCAGAAGAATTCTATTGTTTGCCATAATCCTATATTTTCTTGGCTGGAGGTTTATTTCAACTACTGTTTAAAGGGAAAGAACAGAATAAAGCTACTGCCTTTATCCAGTTCGCTCTTCACATCGATCTGCCCCTTATGGGCAGTCATCAGGGCCTTGACGTAACTCAAGCCCAGGCCGAAGCCTTTTACATCGTGTAGGTTACCGGCAGTAACCCGGTAAAACTTATCAAAAATATGCTTGCGTTGTTCTTTGTTCATGCCAATACCCTTATCGGTAATGGCTACTTCCACCCCATTGGGTACATTGCGTGTACTGACGGTGATGTCGGGCTGTTCCGGCGAGTACTTGTTGGCGTTGTCCAGCAGGTTGTTGATGATGTTGGAAATGTGTGTCACATCACCTTCAATGATCGGATTACTGGCCTCCAGTACGGCAGTTGCCGCTCCGTCTTTCTTTTCCACCTGCAGGCTGATGTTGTCGATCGCATGGGCGATGACGTCGTGCAGGTTGATATCCGTAAGTTTCAGGGAGAAGTCTCGTTTGTCGATCAGGGCCATCTGTAAGACTTTCTCCACCTGACTATTCATACGTTTATTTTCCTGTTTTATTATGTTGGCGAAGCGGCTAACCTTATTATAGTCACCGCCCACGGCCGGGTTGGTGATGGAATCGGCGGCCAGCGAAATGGTGGCGATGGGCGTTTTGAACTCATGGGTCATGTTGTTGATGAAGTCCGTCTTCATCGCCGACAGCTTCTTCTGGCGGAAGATCACATTAATGGTATAGGCGAAACAGAACAGGATGATGGAGGTAAAAATGATGGCCCCCAGAAAGTTCATCCACAGGGAGCGCCAGACAAAGCTGGTGCGTGCCGGGAAGTGGATCATCAGCAGGCCGGGGGAGGGCAGGTCTTCCGGAAAAAGATCGACCTTGTAACGGGAGTTGTAGATCGTCCGGTAGCCCGGCAGTATTTCTTTGGGTTGGGCATCTTCGACCACATAGTGGCCATCGACGATGATGAAGCTCTTCTTGTCGCGGGAAAAAACACCGTAGTTGAAATCCGTATCGATGCCTCGGTTGGCGAGTTCCTGTTTGACGACCTGGTCGAGATGCTGCAGCTTGATGCGCTGCTCCAGGGGGAATTCCCGCGTGTTCTGTTCGAAGTAGACCATGAGCGAGCGGGCGGTATTGTCTTTTCGGGCCATACACTGTGAGCAGGTACAGGGGTTGGCAAATTCCGCCAGGAGCTCGTCCAGCAGGCCGCTGTGGCTGATCTTGGGGGAAAGTACGGGCCTGCCGTCTTCTGCATATTCCGTCAGGGCGCCGGCGGGGGCTACCTGGTGCCCTTGTGTCTCCTGATAATAGTTGGTCATGAAGCCGTTGATGGAGTGGTTGAGCACTTCCTTCTTTTCCTCGGCTTCCACACGGCGCACGGTGGCGTTGAGGGCGGCGAATACGTTCTTCTCGAAACGGTCTTCATTGACCTGTACGGCAGTCCGGATAAGGTCCATTTGCAGCACGACCACACCGATCACGGCAGCGCTCATCAAACCAATAATTGCCCAAATTGCCTTTTTATTCATTCGCTCTGTCTGGTTTTCCCTTTATAATAACCATTCCGGGTGGGAAATATTTTAATGTATATGCCACAAAGTTAGGCATTAGACGTAAGCCATGGGGCAGTTTAACAGTCTCTTAACTTCGGCCCTCAATGACACTGGCTTTTGGTTGCAAAAGAGTTATCAATTGTTAAAAAGGGTATATGTGAGGGAGGATAGACGTCAGATAGCAGATGCCAGACGTCAGGTGGGCATGGATGCTTCCAGAGAAATAGGCGCCATCCCGAATTTTCTATGGAACCAGCCTACCTGGCGTAGGCGCCAGGCATAGGCAGAGATTAAAGCAGATTGGCCTCACTCGGAACCTTATCCGCGAAAACCCGCGTCATCTGCCTCATCCGCGTTCTATGTTATTTCATAAATTGAAAAAAAAATTCGGGATGACTAATATTATTTGGCTGCGATCCTACAGATGCCGTTCGGCATGGTAGGAAGACCGCACCAGCGGGCCGCTTTCCACGAAGTTAAAGCCTTTGGATAGGCCCACTTGCTTGTATTCGGCGAATTTGTCAGGATGCACATATTCCGCCACATCCAGATGCATCTTGGTAGGTTGCAGGTACTGGCCGATGGTCAGTACGTCGCAGCCGTGTTCCAGCAGGTCATCCATGATCTGGTACACCTGTTCATCGGTCTCTCCCAGGCCGACCATGATGCCGGATTTGGTGCGTTTGCCATATTCTTTAATGCGTTTGATCTGCTCGAGGCTGCGCTGGTACTTGGCCTGTGGCCGCACCTTGCGGTAGAGGGCCTCCACGGTCTCCATATTGTGGGAAACCACTTCCTGGCCGGCGCTGATCATGCGTTCGAGGGCCCACCAGGTGGCGCGCACATCGGGGATGAGGGTTTCTATGGTCACATCAGGCGTGCGTTCTTTGACGGCCCGCACAGTCTGATACCATACCTCGGCGCCCCGGTCTTTGCGTTCATCGCGATTGACGGAGGTG
>CAYVVK010000233.1:0-9322 GCA_964454855.1 uncultured Phaeodactylibacter sp.
CCATCACCGAATTGACGCCGATCTGCTGAGGTATAAATCCCAGCTTGTGAAACTGGTCGTAGAAGCCTTGTTCCACCTCATCGGAATAATCGCCCGGGCCTACCAGTTGGAAGTGCAGGATCATGCCGCTGCCGTAATCCAGCCATATGGCGATCTTGGGCATGATAGGCCGGCCGTAATCACTTTCCTGAACAGGGTTGTGCATATACTGCAGAGCGAAAAGCAGGGCCGTGGGTTTTTGCTTCAGCTCTTTTTTCACCGCCTTGATCCTGGCCGGGGAAGGCACGATTGCCGGGAAGGGAACTATGGTGTAGGACTTCACCTTCTGGTAAGTGTCTTTCCATTCCCGATTCCCATCCTTTTCGGCGGGCTTGCGAACGAGTATATGATCCTCCCTTTTATATAAGGTGTCTTCATCTTCTCTGAACCGCTCGGCCACATCCACGGCCTGCTCCAGCGCATACGTCAGGTACTGCGCCTGTTCGGGCGTGACATACCAGGGAAGGAATCCCGGCTCATGGCTTCTGGCCTGTACCCACTGCTTGCGCCCCCGGAACTTAACCCCCGCTTCTTTCGCCTGCTTGCGGTCCTGCTCCGTCATTTCCTCTCTGTCCACGAATTCCACCTTGAGCATTTTCTGGTTGAGGCCCAGGGCCGCCTGGTCGGGAAACGGCATCTCCTCGGGCATCTCTAAGAGGATCAAATAGCTTTTGAAGCCTTCATCACCGGGGTATACCCCCAGGGCAAACACTTCTCCGGCATTGCCCACCACACAACAGTAACCGACCTCTCCGGTTTCCGGGTGCTGAACGCCGAATACATCATTATCATGCATCCATTCCCAGGCTTGGAGGTCGCGGAAGGCAATAGCGGCTTCGTAGAATTTTTTCCAGATCTTTTGTTCATTCATGGTTTGAGGTTGAGGTTGAGTTGAGTTCAGCTCATTTCTTTCAGTAATTCTATAACGATCTTACGCATCTTCGGCTCTGCGGATTGCGCCACGGCGATCACCTCCTCCACCGTCGTCTCCCGGATCTCCTCCAGGGGATAGCACTTGTTGGTAGCTACAGACATGGCCAGCACGGGCAGCTCCATATGCCGGGCCACGATCACCTCCGGTACGGTGGACATGCCCACCAGGTCGGCCCCGACGAGGTGCGCAAAGTTATATTCAGCAGGCGTTTCCATATTGGGCCCCTGCAGGCCAAGGTACACGCCTTCGTGGGCGCGGATGCCCTCCCGGCGGGCAATTTCCAGGCATCTGGCGTTCAGCTTTCGGTCATAAGCGTGCAGCATATCCGGGAAGCGGGGGCCGAGGCGCTCGTCGTTGGGCCCCCGCAGGGGGTTTTCGGGCTGAAGGTTGATGTGGTCCTTGATCAGGACGATATCCCCGGCCTGAATGTGCTGATTGGTGCTGCCGGCAGCATTGGATACGATGAGCTGTCGGATGCCCAGAAACTTCATCACCCGCACCGGGAAGGTGATCTGCTTTGCGGAGTAGCCCTCGTAGTAGTGAAAGCGGCCGGCCATGGCCACTACCGGTTTGCCGGCGAGGCGGCCAAAGACGAGCTTTCCCTTGTGGCTCTGCACCGTAGACGTGGGGAAGTGCGGAATGTCGCCGTAGGGGATCTCCGTTTCCGTATCGATCTCATCGGCCAGGCCGCTCAGGCCGGTGCCGAGGATGATGCCGTAGGCGGGTTGAAGATCCGTTTGTTTACGAATGTACTGTACGGCTTCCCGTACCTGATCGTAGAGAGATGGTTGTTTTTCCATATTGCCAAAATTAAGGATCAGGCAGATACAGAGGTAGTTTCGGGCAGGGTTTGCTTGAAATAGTCAATGATATATTGAAAAATACCGAGGATCTTTTCCAGTTCAACCAAATAATACACTTTGGGGTCAACGGTGAGCTGTTTGTTTTCCAGCTTCAGAAACTGCCAGTTGTCCACGGTTGTGACACATCCATAAATGATGGGAAGGTTAGTTCCCATTTTCTCATTGAAGAATTTTATTCCCGCCATCTGAGCGGCGCATTGGTCTATTCCGAGGTCCATGTCTTGTTTTTTCGCTTCAACTACTGTAAATATAGGAGTGCTGAGGCTGTAAGAACCGGTATCCCGAGCCAGCAGAAAATCGCATTCTCCATTCAAGCCAGATTCTTTATCCACATTCAGGACATCCCCGGAATAAATAGTAAAGTAATTCTGGTTGCGGCGGCGTAATTCCAATAGTATAGGAGCGACCACTAATTCGGAGCGTGCTTTTTCAGTACGCATAGGGAGGAGCGCAGCTTCATCGAGTTGTTCATTCAACCGCTCGCTAGGTTTTAGTATTTGAGGTTCCGGCGAGAATATCCTTGCGCGGATGTTTGCAATGCCAAATTGCCTTTCCAGATCCAGAAGTGTCATGTCTTTGTAAGCCATTTGAGGATGCTTTACCTAAAAATACAAAGAAAAGGGGAAAGGAGTTGGCCAATAATGAAGTTATTCATCGTTTGATGTTGCTTTCCGCTAATGCTTAATCCACGATCATCTTCTCCCGGTCCAGTTGCTGCTGCACGATATTCGCCGGCAATTCCCGGTACTCGTACTCCTGATTGCGCAGCTGCGGCCGGTAGCCGGCCTCGCGGATGGCGTCCTGAATACCCTGCGCGGTAAAGCGGAAGCGGGCGCCCGCGGCAGACACCACGTTCTCCTCGATCATAATGGAGCCGAAATCGTTGGCGCCGGCGTGCAGGCAGAGCTGAGCGACCTGCTTGCCGACCGTCAGCCAGGACGCCTGAATGTTGGTGATGTTGGGCAGCATAATACGGCTCATGGCGATCATGCGCACGTACTCATCACCTGTACAGGTATTGCGGGCGCGCTTGAGGCGTTTGAGGATGGTGTCTTCGTCCTGGAAAGGCCAGGGTATGAAAGCGAGGAAGCCCTTGGCGCCCTCCGGCTTTTTAGCCTGCACTTCGCGCATGCGCACGAGGTGGTCCATGCGTTCCAGGTTGGTCTCGATGTGGCCGAACATCATAGTAGCTGAAGTGGTCAGGCCGATCTTATGGGCCGCGTGCATGATGTCGAGCCATTCCTGCCCGCCGCACTTGCCTTTGGAGATGAGGCGGCGCACCCGGTCGCTGAGGATCTCCGCGCCGGCGCCGGGCAGCGAATCCAGGCCTGCTTCCTTGAGGGCGCTCAGCACTTCGGTGTGCGTAGACTTTTCGAGCTTGGTGATATGCGCTATTTCAGGTGGCCCGAGGGCATGCAGTTTGAGCGTGGGGTACAACTCTTTCAGCTGCCGGAACAGATTGACGTAGAAGTCGAGGCCGAGGTCCGGGTGGTGCCCTCCCTGCAGCAGCAGTTGTTCGCCACCATAACTAAATAGCTCGTCGATCTTCTGTTTATACTGCGCTATGGTAGTGGTATAGGATTCTTCATGGCCGGGGCGGCGGTAGAAGTTGCAGAACTTGCAGTTGGCAATACATACATTGGTGGTATTGGAGTTGCGGTCGATGATCCAGGTCACCACATCATTGGGCACATGATGCTGCCGGAGTTGGTGGCCCACGTACATGAGTTCGGCGGTGGAAGCCTTTTCAAAGAGGAACACTCCTTCCTCCACGCTTAGAAATTCAAGGTTCAGGGCCCGGTGTAACAGCTCTTCAACTTTCATATGGTATGGCTTGTTCTTCCTTTATTCTCTGAGAACAAAGATAGGTAAGGCAAGTTTAGCCGCCAATCGTATTCGTTCAAAAAGTATTGAAAGTTATAGAAATTCCAGGATGGAACTTTTTCTGTTGCCTTTTAGTTTATATTTACGTATATTTGCAGAGGAAGAAAAAAACTCGGAAGAGGGAACCACCAGTGTTCCCTCTTTTTAATTATACGAATTGTGGTAGAAGATAAGATAGAAGCCTTACTGGAAGAGAAATTCCAGAAAGAAGGTTTTACCGATTGTTTCCTCATCGAGATCAAGTTACACGCCAACCGAAAGCTCGAAGTTTTCATCGACTGTGATTCCGGCCTGGACTTCGAAAAGTGCCAACGCATAAGCCGTTATCTGGAAGAATACCTGGACGAAGAGGGCTGGCTGGGTGAAAAATACGTACTCGAAGTATCGTCTCCCGGCGTCAGCCGTCCGCTGGCCCTGCGCCGGCAGTACCCGAAGAATATCGGCAGGCAGGTGGAGGTCAGCCTTCAGGAAGGAGGCGTCAGAACCGGAAAGCTGGCCGCGGTGAACGAGGATGGGATCATCCTGGAAGAAAAAGTCCGCGTCAAGGAAGGCAAGCGCAAGAAGACGAAGGTGCAGGAAACCACGATACCTTTTGAAGAGATTAAACAAACTGTAGTTCAAATATCATTTTAAACTTTATATACGATGATGAACCTGGTGGATACTTTCTCGGAGTTTAAAGCCGGGAAAAATATAGACCGTCCGACCATGGTGCGCGTACTCGAAGATGTATTTCGCACCCTCATCCGCAAGAAATTCGGTACGGACGAGAACTTCGATGTAATTGTCAATACGACCAAGGGCGACCTCGAGCTCTGGCGCGTGCGCGAAATCGTGCCCGACGGCGAGGTGACGGATGACCGCAGCCAGGTGTCCATTTCCGAAGCCCTTTCCATCGATGAAGACTATGAGATCGGCGAGGAATGTTATGAGCAGCTGCACCTTGAAGACTTCGGCCGGCGCGCCATCATGGCCGCCCGCCAGACGCTGATCTCCCGGATCATGGAACTCGAAAAGGACGAAGTGTACAAGCGCTACAATGAGCGCGTCGGCGAGATCGTCCTTGGTGAAGTGCACCAGATCCTCAAGCGTGAGATGCTCATCCTGGACGATGCCACCGGCAACGAACTGGTGCTGCCCCGTTCTGAAATGATCCGGGGCGACTTCTTCCGCAAGGGAGATATGGTGCGCGGCGTTATTAAAAAGGTCGAAATGAAAAACAATAACCCCGTGGTTATTGTATCCCGTACAGACAGCCTGTTCCTCGAAAAGCTGCTGGAGCAGGAGGTTCCGGAGATCGAGGATGGCCTGATCACCGTGCGCAAGATCGTCCGCATCCCGGGCGACCGCGCCAAGGTGGCCGTAGAATCCTACGATGACCGTATCGACCCCGTCGGCGCCTGTGTGGGCATGAAAGGATCCCGCATCCACGGCATCGTCCGCGAATTGCGCAACGAGAATATCGACATCGTCAACTTTACCAACAACCTCCAGCTTTTCATTCAGCGGGCCCTGACCCCGGCCAAGGTCACCTCCATCGACCTGGACCTGGAGAAAAGGCATGCTAATGTATTCCTGGAGCCCGACCAGGTATCTCTGGCCATCGGCAAAGGAGGAACCAACATTAAGCTGGCCAGCCGGCTGACGGAGCTCGAGATTGATGTGTACCGGAATACGGTCGAGGAAATTGAGATCGATGATGTCGACCTGGACGAATTCAAGGACGAGATCGATGACTGGGTGATCGAATCACTCAAAGCCATCGGCTGCGATACCGCCCGTAACGTTCTGGAACTGAAAAAAGAAGAACTGCTTCGCCGTACCGACCTCGAGGAAGAGACCGTCGACGAAGTACTTGGCATCCTGGCCGCAGAGTTCGAAGAAGAATAAGCGGCCTTAAGTCAGAAGAAGCGAACTCTTTTTCCCTTGTTCTTGTTCGTGATGGAGGGTAAAGAATCATAAACGAGCTTTTTTCTCGTTTTTGTGCTACAGATTTACTGAATAGACAGTAATCGTCTTATCTTTGTAGCAGTGTACTCTGGGCGCAGCGTTCAACAGCTGCGCCCAGAGCATTATTTTCAAACTATTGGTGGGCAAGAGCCTTCTCCTAATCGCCTTTTATTTTATTCATCAAAAAAAGATAATAAGATATGTAAAGGAATATCCGTGATCTGAGAAGCTTTTGCCTATCGTTAAGCGTTGCATAAGTACTAAAATTTCATAATGGCGAAACGTCTAATTAAGATAGCAAAAGAATTAAATGTGGGGACAACTACTATTGTTGAACACCTCAACAATAATGGTTTTGATATTGAGAACAAGCCTACCGCGAATGTTACCGAAGAGATGTACGCGGAGTTGCTTAAGGAGTTTCAGAAGTCTATTGCTATCAAGGAAAAAGCCGATCAGTTGGTCATTGGGAACCGCCCGGCCTCCGGCCCCGGCCTGGCAAAAAAAGACCAGAAAGAGTCTTCCCCGCTTCCGCCTCCTCCCAAAACAGAACCGCCTAAGGAAAAAATGGAACCGCCCGTTCCGGAATCCAAGAAGGAAACTTCTACCGGAAACGGCGAAGAAGCGCCTGCCGCAGAAGAAAAGCCCAGAGAACAATCCAAGCTTAGGGTACTCGGCAAGATCGACCTCGGCAGCCGCATGAAGTCCAAAACCAAAGGTGAAAAGCGGGAAGAAACTCCTGCCCCCAAGCCCGAAGCAAAAAAAACCAAAGCGGAAGAACAGCCTAAGGCCAGAAAGGAAGAAGCGGAAAAAGCGGCCGAAGAGAAGCCTGCAGCCAAGGAAGAACAAAAAGCTCCCGAAGCGAAAGTTGAACCGAAACCGGAAGCGAAAAAAGAACCCGTTCCTGAAAAAGAACCCGTTCCTGAAAAGGAAAAGCCGGCCGCCAAACAGGAAACCCCAAAAGAGGTAGAAGAAAAAGCTCCTGAAGAAAAGGCCAAGGCCAAACCTGCAAAGGAAAAAGAAGAGCCTGCCAAGGCTAAAGAGGAAAAACCGGCCGAAGAACCGGCTGCCGAAAAAGCAGCCGCCGAAAAATCCGTTGCAGAGGAAGGCGAAGCTAAAACCAAGGATAAAAATAAACTCGTCCGCGCCGAAGCCCCTGAACTCCGCGGCCTGAAGATCCTCGGCAAGATCGACGCCGACAAGCTGAAGCCCAAGCGGAAAAAGAAAAAAGACAAAAAAGAGGCCAAGCCCGAAGAAAAAAAGGCAGCAGCCGAAGAACAACCGCGCAAAAAGCGCAGGAGGAAACGCAAGAAAGTCTCCCCATCCACCGACAGGACCAGCAGAACCGGCACCGCGCCCGGAAAAGGCCGCCGATCCCGCCGCAGAGACGAAGAAGTCAAAGAGGTCTCCCAGAAAGAGATCGAAGAAAAGATCAAGGCCACGATGGCCCGCATCTCCGGCGGAGGCAAGAAAAAACGCCAGAAAATGCGCCGCGATAACCGCGAGCGCCTGCGCGAAAAGCAGGAACAACGCGAGCAGGAATTGCAAAGCGAAAACCTGCAGGTCACAGAGTTCATCTCCGTACAGGAACTGGCCAACCTCATGGATGTCGACGTCACGGAAGTCATCACCACCTGTATGAACCTCGGCGTTATCGTGTCCATCAACCAGCGCCTCGATGCCGAGATCATCGAACTTGTCGCCGAAGAATTCGGGCATGAGGTGGAATTTATCAATGTGGAAGACCAGGCCGAAGAGGAAGAAGAGATCATCGATGATCCCGAAGACCTCAAACCCCGCGCCCCCATCGTCACAGTAATGGGACACGTTGACCACGGTAAGACCTCACTGCTCGATTACATCCGGAAAGCTACTGTAGTAGAAGGTGAAGCAGGGGGTATCACCCAGCATATCGGCGCTTATGAGGTGATAGTGGGAGCAGAGGATAAAGGCATTACCTTCCTCGATACTCCGGGCCACGAAGCCTTTACCGCCATGCGTGCCCGCGGTGCGAAAGTGACCGATATCGCCGTCATTATTATTGCCGCAGATGACAACATCATGCCGCAGACCAAAGAGGCCATCAGCCACGCTCAGGCAGCCGGCGTTCCTATGG
This sequence comes from uncultured Phaeodactylibacter sp., assembly GCA_964454855.1. Classification (GTDB taxonomy): domain Bacteria; phylum Bacteroidota; class Bacteroidia; order Chitinophagales; family Saprospiraceae; genus CAYVVK01. The sequence continues at coordinate 7,787 of CAYVVK010000233.1, forward strand.
TATTCGCCATCAATAAGGTGGACAAGCCTGACGCCCAGCCCGAACGCATCAAGCAGGAACTGGCCTCCATGAACTTCCTCGTGGAAGAATGGGGCGGTAAATATCAGTCTCAGGATATCTCCGCGAAAACCGGCGAGGGCGTAGAAGAACTCCTGGAAAAAATCCTGCTCGAAGCAGAACTGCTCGAACTGCAGGCCAACCCGGACCGTGAATCCATAGGCACCATCATCGAAGCTTCTCTGGATAAAGGCCGGGGCTATGTGACCAAAGCCCTGGTACAAACCGGCACTCTGAAAATCGGCGACCCCATGGTCGCAGGAGAACACTCCGGAAAAGTGAAAGCCATGTTTAACGAACGCGGAAAACGCGTGAAAGAAGCGGGGCCTTCTACTCCCGTTCTCGTGCTTGGCCTGAGTGGCGCCCCGCAAGCGGGCGAACGCTTTAAGGTGACGGAAAATGAGCAGGATGCCCGCCAGATCGCTTCGAAGCGTGCTCAGATCGCCCGCGAACAGGCCAACCGCGCCACCAAGCGGATCAGCCTCGATGAGATCGGCCGCCGCCTGGCGCTGGGCAACTTTAAAGAGCTCAACCTCATCGTTAAAGGTGATGTGGACGGCTCGGTCGAGGCCCTCTCCGATTCGCTCATCAAGCAGTCGATCGAAACCGTGCAGGTGAACGTGATCCACAAGGCCGTTGGCCAGATCGTCGAATCCGACGTACTGCTGGCCTCCGCCTCCGATGCGATCATCATCGGCTTCCAGGTTCGCCCATCCCTCGCCGCCAGAAAACTGGCAGAGCGGGAAGGTGTACAGATCAAGACCTACTCCATCATCTACGAAGCGATCGAGGAAGTACGCGCCGCCATCGAAGGCATGCTCGAACCGACCAAGGAAGAAAAGGTCGTCGGCCAGATGGAAGTGCGGGAAGTGTACAAGATCAGTAAGGTGGGCACCGTAGCCGGTTGCTACGTTCAGGAAGGAAAGATCAGTAGAAATACCCATATACGGCTTATCCGCAACGGTATCGTCGTCTATCCTACCAAGGAAGGCCAGGTTGCAGAGATCGCTTCCCTCAAACGGTTCAAAGATGATGTGAAAGAAGTGAAAGCCGGTGTAGAATGTGGCCTGTCGATCAAGAACTTCAATGACCTCAAGGTCGGAGACACCATCGAAGGTTACGAGATCATAGAGATTAAGCAGACCCTGGATTAATCATCCGGTTACCGATACAGAAAGCGGCATTGCCACGCGTTGGCGATGCCGCTTTTTTATTGCTTCTTCATCCGTAGCAGCAGGTCGCTGTACGATCCTTCAACCAGGTCCTCCGGCCGGATCTTGAAGAGGCTAAGGTAGTATTGGCACTGCTCCTGCAGTTTTTCCTCCCCTATGGAGCCATCCCGGTCGATGGCCTCTATTTCCACAAAAGACCCCAGATCCTGCACCTCATCGACGTGAAATTTCACGTTCTCAATGAAATAGATGGAGCGGCGTTTTGCCACCACGGCCAGTACGCCGAGGGCAGCAGTAAGTACTTCCC
>CAYVVK010000234.1:0-816 GCA_964454855.1 uncultured Phaeodactylibacter sp.
GGGCATCATCTCGCAGCGCGACATCCTGCTCATGCACGGCAACAACCCGGCCGTACTTGTGCGGCGCCTTCAGGACGCGCGGGAGGCAGCCGCCATGGCCCGCATCCGCAACCGGGCTGATGAGCTGATCTACAACTACCTCCGACAGGAGGTTTCCATCCCCTTTATCGCCGCCGTTGCCACCGAGATCAATGACGCCCTGCTGCACAAGGCCTTTGAGTTTAGTTTAGAAAAACTGGAAAAAGAAGGCCTGGAACGGCCCACGCTGGCCTTCTGCTGGCTGTCTCTGGGCAGTGAAGGGCGGGGAGAACAGCTGCGGCGCACCGACCAGGATAACGCGATCGTCTACGACGACCCGGCCGAAGGGCAGGAAGAAAAGGCCCGGCAGTATTTTCAGCGGCTGGGGACGGAAGTGGTGGACATCCTCTTGCAGTGCGGCTTCGCCCCCTGCCCGGGCGACATCATGGCCAGCAACCCCAAATGGGTAAAACCGCTCGGTGGCTGGAAACAGCAATTCTCCGACTGGATAGGCCTGCCCAATCCCGAAGGGCTCATCGGCGTCTCCATCTTCTTCGACTTCCGCCCCGGTTACGGCGACGGCCGCCTTACCGAAGCTCTGGCGAACCACATTCTGGAAACCATCGACGAGCGGCCGGGATTCCTCAGCTTCTTCGCCCAAAGCGCCCTGCAGCACCCTTCCCCGCTCAGTTTCTTCGGAAGATTCGTGCTGGAAAGCAAAGACGGCAAAAAAGACGCCTTCGACCTCAAGGCCCGCGCCATGCGCCCTCTGGACCACGCCGCCCGCGTGCTCGGCAA
>CAYVVK010000234.1:826-2452 GCA_964454855.1 uncultured Phaeodactylibacter sp.
CCGCCGCTACGAGATGCTGGAGGAGCGGCTTGCCGATAAAAAATTATTCCGCGAGGCCTCCCTGGCCTACGAGATCCTCCTGCGCTACCGCGCCATCAACGGCTTCCGCAATAACGACTCGGGGCGCTACATCTACCCCAAACAACTTACCCGCATCGAGCGGAAGACGCTGGAGACCTGCTTTGCTACAGTGGAGCGGGTGCAGAGGTATATCCGCACTATGTTTGGGGTCGGTTAAGAAACAGGGCTGATCGTCACGGCCTCCACTTCCACCGGCTTGTTGTCTGCCGTAAACTCGGAAACGGTAAGGTCCGGTTCGGTGGGCTGGCAATGGCCTAAGTCACTTTTGCCTCCGCTTTAAAATGTGTGCTGGCGTCGATCTACAGGAAACGCTGCTTATTAAATCCTGTTAATCCTGTCCAAAACTACACTGCGCTGCAGCCCAATAGTTTTAGACTTTGGACGCCAGACATCAGATGCCAGACGCCAGATCGCATATCTCTAATTATCAAAGCTTTACGGCTACACTATATCGGAGCTTTGCCTGGCAGATCCATCGATTATATCTTTGATTATCAATGACTTGCCGTCTGAAATCTGAAATCTGGCATCTTGCGTCCAAAGTCCAAAATAGTTGAGATTACATAAAATTAATCCAGGCTTTTTCCAATTTGCCCACCGAATGCCGATTTTGCAGGAAAAAACAGGAAGTATGAAACGATCAACCGCCCTCCTGCCCCTACTGCTCGCGCTGCTCTGGAGCTGTACCCAGGATGAACCCGGTACTGCCGAACCCCTGTCCGATGACGGCACCTCCAAATACTGGAACCCGGAGCAAAAACCCTTCTACCACGGCCTCGCCTCCGGCGACCCGCTGGCCGATCGCGTCATCCTCTGGACGCGGGTGACGCCGGAAACCATGGATACCCTAGCCGTAAAGTGGAAAGTGGCTACCGATCAGGACATGAAGAACATCGTGCAATCCGGCGAGACAAACACCGGCCCCGAACGCGATTTCACCGTGAAGGTAGACGCCGGCGGCCTCGCCCCGGATACCTACTACTACTTCCAGTTTGAAGCCCTCGGCGCCTCCTCGCCCGTAGGCCGTACCCGCACCGCGCCCGCCGGGACTGCCGATCAGCTGCAATTTGCCGTGGTGAGCTGCAGCAACTTCGAGGCCGGCTACTTCAACGCCTTCGATCGCATTGCCAGACTGGACAGCCTCAGCGCCGTACTCCACCTCGGCGATTACATCTACGAATATGGCCCCGGGCGCTACGGCGATACCACCACCGGCCGCTTCCACCTTCCGCCCAAAGAGATCGTGGAACTCTCCGACTACCGCACCCGCTATTCGCAGTACCGCCTGGACGAGGATTTCCAGCACGCCCACCAGATGCACCCCTTCATCACCATCTGGGACGACCATGAGATCGCCAACAACTCCTACCAGACCGGCGCCCAGAACCACCAGCCGGAAGAGGAGGGCGACTACCAGGCCCGGAAAGCCGCCGCCCGCCAGGCCTATTACGAATGGCTGCCCGTACGCGAAGGAGCGGACGCACAGCTCTACCGCCACATCACCTACGGGGATCTGGCCAGCCTCATCATGCTCGACGAACGCCT
>CAYVVK010000234.1:2462-9297 GCA_964454855.1 uncultured Phaeodactylibacter sp.
TGGTTGGCCGCTCCCCGCAAGCCGACAGCATCAGCCAGCCGGATTACAACTCGGAAGACCGCTCCATGCTCGGCAAAAAGCAGCTGGAATGGTTCAGAGAGCAACTGGCGACAACCAAAGCCAGCTGGAAGATCATCGGCAACCAGGTGATCTTCTCCAACCTGGACCAGTCGGCCCGCCGCCCCAACAACCCCCGCAACCTCGACGCCTGGGACGGCTACCCGGCCGAACAGCAACACATCATCAACTTCATTAAGGAAAACAATATCGAGAACGTCATCTTCGTCACCGGCGACACCCACTCCTCCTGGGCTTTCGAAGTGCCGGAATCCATCGCAGCCTATAAGGCCGACTCCACCGCCACAGTGGCCGTCGAGTTCGGCACCACCAGCATCAGCTCCGCCAACCTCGATGAGAGCCTCCCCCGCGATACCGTCCTGCAGATCGAAAAGGAACTCGTGGCCCCGGAATACAACCCGCACCTGAAATACGTGAACCTGCGGGACCATGGGTATCTGCTGCTCACGCTCACGCCCGAAGCGGCTACCGCGGAATGGCGGTTTGTAGAGACGGTGCTGGGAAAGACGGAGGAGGAACAGGTTGAGAAGGTGGTGAAGGTGAAGAAGGGGGAGAGGGAGTTGAGGTAGGTTGAGGTTGAGGTTGAGGTTGAGTGCTCTGCTGGTGAAGCTGCACCGCCTGTAAAAACAAAAGGCGGGCGGCCCATGACCCCTAATTCGGCATAGCCTTTAGGCTGTGGCGAAGAGGCGGATACTGCACAAGATGCACAACCAATTTTCCTTAACATCTTTTTTTAAATACCACCTACATGAAATCGGTACTTGATGTTGAAGTGAGTTGCTTCCGGTCCTATGCCGATACCAAGCCCAAGCCCAAGCCGGTCAACCTACTTACCTGATTGGCCTCAGACAAATATGCCGATCAGATCCAGGCGCTGCGCACCCTCGATGATAAAGCGGCCAGGGACGGGATAAAGGCCTCGCTTCCGGCGATCGCGGTGAGTGGGATCTTCCATCCGTCCCGCAAGGAAGAACACCTGGTCAAACACTCCGGACTGATCTGCATCTATATCGACCTGAAGGGCAATGAGCACATTCTCAATTTCACGGCGCTGAAAGAACAGCTCTTCCATATCGAAAATGTGGCCTATGCCGGACTGTCAGCCTCCGGAAAAGGTTTCTTTCTGATCATTCCGATTGCCTATCCGAAACGGCATAAGGAACAGTTTGCCGCCATCCACCGGGATTTTTCCGGTTTGGGGCTGGCCATCGATACGGCTCCGAAGAATGTGGCCTCGCTACGGGGGTACTCTTGGGATGCGGATGCGCTTTTTCGGCATCAGGCCAGGCCATATCGGAAGTGGGTGAAGCCGGAAGCTGCTGAAAAGAAGAAGGGCTGTATTATGAGATGACAGAGTATCTGCATCGCCCCATCTTGTATGCGCTTCCGGCAAGCCAGCGAAAATTAATCACGCTCATACTGCGAAAACTATTGGCATCCTCTACCTTCGCTACCTCCAATACATTGCGGAAGTTAGCTGATAAATTAGAGGTGTTCATTGCGGTGCTAAAGCAACAATTGTACAACACTGATTTTGAACTTGATTTCTCAGTTGATCCAGAAGAAGAACCGGATGCCGCTTTTTACATTGATCAGTGGGAAGCAGCCGATGATATTCCGGTAGGCATTGAACAAATGACTCCACAGGATTTACCGCTCGTGCTGGAAGAACTGAAAATCCTGAAAGAAATGCACCACCTTGCGGTGCGCATTAAAAAGAATGCAAAGGGAGAAGCTTTACTTAAAGGGTTGAGCGTCGGCTTTTCTGAACTGGAAAAACAACCGGGAGTTAACCGCAAAGCCATCATTTTCACAGAATCGAGGCGGACTCAGGCCTATTTAGTTCGCTTGCTGGAGCAAAATGGTTATGCCGGGGAATTAGTGGCCTTTGATGGCACCAATAATGATAAAGCCTCCAAAAGGATCTATCAAAACTGGTTGAAAAAACATGGCAAGCCGAGATGGAAGGGCAGATTGAGGAGCGCATGAGCTTAACCAAACAGAAGCTTTTAGAAAACTTTGATGAAGAAGTTCATGAAAAGCTGCGGATCAGCCCGGAGGAGAGCAAAGCTTATTTAAACCGGTACGAGAATTGGTTGTGGCAGATCACCAAACAACACCTGGACGGAAACGCAACATTCAGCAGTGACGGAGCATATGCCTTTACCCTTCATCAGCCGCCTACTCAAGGTATCAAAACGGGCCATTACAAAATTGGAAAGTATGTTACGGATGCTTATACCTGCCGCATTGGCCATTCTCTTGCCCAGCATATTATTGAAGCCTGCAAAAACAAAAGCCTCCCATCAAAACACCTGGTCGGTCAATCAGGAGGGTTGCGGATCTGCAATCTCTGTATTCAATCTTTCGAACGAGAAGATCATGTCCTCATGGCCGCTTTTACCGAAGGTGGGAACCGGCTGGATAATGATCAGTGCCGCCGGCTGTTTTCCCTGATGGCAGAAGAACACCAAAATGCGGTCTATGTGGATCAGGAAACAGATGATCGCCTGAAGAAATTGATCGCCAGACAACACCAGGATGTGCTACAGGAAAATGTAGAGCGGAACGCCACTTTCTTTGATGATGAAATGAACAAGCTGGACAACTGTCAAGAATAGCCTGGAGATCGAGCTGAAAAACCTGGAACGGGATATTAAATACCGAAAAACCGAAGCCCGGAAAATCCTTAATCTCCAGGACAAGGTGGCTGAACAGCGAAAGATCAAAGAGATGGAGAAACGTCGGAATGAGCTGCGGCGCAACCTCTATCAGACCCAGGATGAAGTAGACGCGCGAAAAGAAAAGCTGATCGACAGCATAGAACAACGGATAAACCAACAGATAGAACTCACGGAGCTATTCACCGTTCGATGGTCTTTAACATAAGTAAAAGCAAGCATATTTGCTTCAATGCGTTAAAAATTTTAATTTACACTTTCTGTAAATAAAAAAACATTACCTTTGTAATGACTGTTACCTTTAAAGACAGAAAGCTGGCAAAAATTGCTCACAGCAAAGCAAAATTGATTGCCAAGTATGGCAAGGCCAGGGGCACAAAGCTCAAGTTGCGCCTGGATGATTTACTGACAGCAACTACACTGGAAGATGTTCGACATTTACCCGGCAACTACCATGAACTTACTCAAAACCGAAAAGGTCAATGGGCATGCAGCCTGGATGGGGCATACCGATTGATATTTACTCCACGTGAAGATCCCATCCCTACCGATGAAGATGGTAAGTACATTTGGGTGGAAATACTCGGAGTTGAAGTAATCGAAATTATCAATTACCACAAAGAAGGCTGAACCATGGCACATACTAATCAATACATACCCGATGCGGTTTCGCATCCTGGCGAAACACTACGCGAAAAATTGGAAGAACTGGATATGGGGCCAAAGGAATTTGCCGTAAGGACCGGCAAACCGGAAAAAACCATCTCCTTAATCCTAAATGGCGAAAGCGCCGTCACACCGGATATGGCGGTACTCTTTGAAACCGTACTAAAGATTCCCGCCCGTTTCTGGATGCGACGCCAGGATCTCTACAATGAGAGGCAGGCAAGGCTAAAACGAGCAGCAGCTATCGAGCAAGCCATTCCCTGGGCGAAATCTTTCCCCTATGCCAAAATGGCTAATATGGGATGGATACCCAAAGCCCGGAAGGCAACGGAGAAAGTCATCCACCTTTTTGAGTTTTTTAGCATTGGTACCTATGAAGCCTGGGAAGCTTATTACTTACAAGCAAGGCTAAAAATCGAATTTCGAATTTCACTGGCCCATACCAATGATCCTTACGCCATTTCCGCCTGGCTGAGAAGAGGGGATATATTGGCCAGAGACCTGGATGCGCCGGAATACTCCGCTAAAAAACTGAAAGCCATTTTGCCGCAACTGAAAAGCATCATGGCCGCACAACCTGATCACTTCTTTCATCAGATTCAGGCCTTATGTCTGTCGGCGGGGGTGAAAGTGGTGCATACGCCTTGTCTTCCCAAGGCCCCCATTAATGGGGTGGCCAGGTGGATAGAGAACAATACAACACCCTTGATCCAACTCTCTGATCGCTACAAACGAAACGATGTCTTTTGGTTTTCTTTCTTTCATGAGCTGGGGCATATTCTACTGCACGGGAAAAAAGATGTTTTTTTGGAGAACGTAGAATACGAGGGCAAAGACTTGGAAAAAGAAGCCGAAGCGGATGCTTTTGCCATCGAATGGACCTTCTCGGAAAAACAGGAAAAAGAGGTGGTGCATGAGGACGTTTTGGACAGAGAAAAAATTCTGGCTTATGCCAAGAAATTCAATACACACCCGGCTATGATTATCGGAAGGCTCCAGAAGCGGGAAGTGATGCACTATTCTGATGGCCGGGATCTAATTGTAAAGATAGACTTGAGTGAGGCAGCGGACATAAATAATCACTTCTCTTCAACAAGAAACGATAAAAAATGAGCGAGATCAATACATACCGGCTTTGGAAACCTATCGGGTATACCGACACCTGGAAGGAATGCGATACCTCCATCCTGGATGACATTTCTGCCTCCTGGTTCAAAAGAAGGGCTACCCTGCAGGAAAACTCTGTGGACTATGCAGAATTCCTGAATCGGCTGAAAAGAGAACACGCTATAGAAACGGGCGTTATCGAAAGGCTCTATGACCTGGACAAAGGGATAACGGAAACTTTCATTCAGGATGGATTCGTAAGATCCTATTTGAGCCATGGCGATACGGATATTCCCGAGCAGAAATTGATGGATCACCTGAATGACCACCTCGATGCGGTCAATTTTATCTTCGACGTGGTCAAGGAAGACAGGCGGCTAACCACTAGCTTTATCAAAGAACTGCACCAACTAGTCACCCGGCATCAAACGCATACAGAAGGGCGGGATTCATTAGGCAATTTGGTGCAAATAGATTTGCTAAAGGGAAGCTATAAAGTAAGAGAAAATAACCCTACGCGGGAGGACGGCACCACCGTTTTGTATTGTCCGCCGGCGCAGGTGGCTTCCGAAATGGATAAATTGGTCGAGATCTATAACGAACTGGTAGCTGACAAAGAACATCCTCTCAAAATAGCCACCTGGTTTCATCATGCCTTTACGACCATCCATCCCTTTCAGGACGGGAATGGACGTGCGGCTCGCTTGTTAACAAGTCTGATTTTTATAAAATTCGGCTACTTCCCCTTTACCGTGCTCCGCGAAGAAGCCAAAGTAAGATACATCGAAGCCCTCGAACAGGCCGATGAAGGGAATCCGCAGCCCCTGGTCACATACTTTGGAGAGGTGCAAAAGCGGAACATTCAGAAGGCTCTTAATATTAAGGAGATTTCCAGCACCTCTTTTGCCGAAGTCCAGGAGATATTTGTCAAGAAGATCGAGAAATGGAAGACGCAGAAAGAAGAAGCGTACCAGGAATTACTGGCTAACAATCGCATGGAGGTATTCCAATATTGCAGCGAGACGCTTAACGAGCTTAAAGACCAACTGATAGGCAAACTTAACGGGAGTGCCGGCATATCTATCGCGAGTTGTTCTTTTAACAATGAAACCAAACAGCACTATTTCTACCGGCAAATAGTCAGCTATGCCAAGAAGCACGATTACTTCTTCAACCGGCAGCTTCCCAAAGCCTGGCTGGTTTTCAATATTGACCTGGCCGAAGAAAAGCGATACCAGTTAGGCATCAGCATTCATCACTACGGCTATGATGATACTACCCTGGCTATTGGTTCATTCCTGGAATTTAAATTTGACCGATCATCCGAGGAAGAGGAAAAAATGGACACTACCCTTCCTCTGGAAATTCCTCCCCATGTCATTTCCATCGATGACAGCATTGAAGGGAAAAAGAAGAATATCCGAGCCTACATTGAACATGCACTGACCCTGACCATGGCGCAAATAGCAAGTGAGCTGGGTTAATGGCCTGCGCGTTTGCCAATGAGTATGGCGAAGGGGGGAGGGCGTACTTTCTGCGATCAGCCAGTTTTATTCGGGCTATGAGCGGCAGGAGGCGGATAGGAGGTTTGACCTTGCGGTGAAGGGGAGGTATCGGGGAGTGGGTTGGGAGGTTTTTTTGGCTTTGGCATCATTGATGTAGTTTACTCACCCCTGAAACCTTTGCTAAAACATTAGCATATTCAATTAATTGTGTTCTGACGTTATTAATTTCAGATCGTAATTCTCCAGCATGTTCCCAGTTTCTTTCATGATCTGTAATCGAAGTATCTTTTTGTCGCTTGCCTTCAAAATCAAGAAGAATAGGGTGCCATTTGGCTAAAAGCGGACGTAATACCTTATTCAACACAGCAACTGGTATATGTCCCAGTGTCGTATCCTTTGGATTTGAGGGTGAAGCAATTGAAGGACCATATTTTTTCAGAATATCCCTTGTGGTACCAAATATGGAATAAAAAGAAGAAAGCGCTTCCCTAAGAAGACCTTCATCTTTCTTTAATTCTACTGTAGTAACCCTAGTTACCAGTTCAACATAAATCTCCCAGGCAGCCTTTCGCTGTATTTCGTCAATTTCCCAATTTCCCTCGATATCTAGAAATGGAAGTTTTACTTTGATTTTAAATGCGTTAAACATTGCTGATGCCACTGAACTTAAATTTTTATTCAAAGTAGATGAAATTTTTTGAGTGCGTGACAAAAAAGCGGGGAAGGGTAAAAACGGGAGGTTAAGCCAATAAGTCGTAAATTGAGTTTGACACAAAACAATTAACGGCAACCCAACCT
>CAYVVK010000235.1:0-8340 GCA_964454855.1 uncultured Phaeodactylibacter sp.
GTCGTCGCCAGCACGCGGACGTCGACATGCAGCGTCTCGCTGCCGCCGACCCGTTCAAAGCACCGCTCCTGCAGCACCCGCAGCAGCTTGGCTTGCAGCGGCAGGGGCAGCTCGCCGATCTCATCCAGGAAGATCGTCCCTTTGTCGGCCAGCAGGAAGCGCCCCTCCCGGGCGGCGGTGGCGCCGGTAAAGGCGCCTTTGACGTGGCCGAACAGTTCGCTCTCCACCAGTTCCGAGGGCAGGGCGGCGCAGTTGAGCGTCACCATCGGCTTGTCTTTGCGGTTGCTGGCGCGGTGGATGGCGCGCGCAAAAAGCTCCTTGCCCGTGCCGGTCTCTCCGCGCAGCAGCACGGTAGACCCCATCGGCGCCACCTGCTTCACCATTTCCATGGCCCGGAGGATGGCCGGGCTCTCCCCGATGATCTCGTCAAAGCTGTGGGCGTTCAGCTTCTCGCGCAGCATGGCCGCTTCGGTATTCAGCTGCCGGAAGGCCTCGCGCTCTCGGATGCGGCCGGCTACATTGCGGAAGAACAGGGCGTAGTAAATATGCCCATCGTACTCGTAGCGGGTCAGGCTGGCCTCGGCGGGGAAAGGCTGGCCGCCGGGGCCTATACAGCTGAGTGGCTCCGGCAATAAGGCAGAGCCAAAGCCTTCTTCCTGCTCCTGCAGTTGGTGAATGGCCTGCGACAGTTGCCGGAAGCCCTCCGCGCTGAGCAGTTCCTGCACAGCCTTGCCTGGCGATGCTGCCGCTCCGAAGGCGCGCTGCGCCTCCCGGTTGGCCTGGCTGAGCTGCAACCGTTCGCCAAACTCTATCAGCCCGTCCATTGCGCCGTTCACCAGGCGGTTGAGCCGGGCCTTTTCCTCCAGCAGCAGCTGTTCGTAGTGCAGGCGGCGCAGCTCGGCGGCGGCCCGGGCGGCGAAGATCCGGAAGATGGCAAAGGCTTCGGGGATTTCCTGCATGGGCTTGTTGTCCAGCAGGGCCAGATGGCCCAGCACCGCTCCTTGCTCATCGCGCAGCGCCAGGCCCATATAGCTGACGGCGCCCAGTGGCGGCAGGTCGGGATCCTCGGGGTACAGCTCGATCACCCGCTCGGGCACGTGGCAGAGGCTTTCGTTGTCCAGCACCGGCTCACAGGGCGTGCCCGGCACAGCGTACTCATACTCGTCCACAAAACGGCCGTCCAGCCAGAAGGCCAGGGCGCGCAGGCGGTGCCGGTCCCGCAGGTATTCCGTAACCCACACGCCATGGGCGTCCAGGGCTTCTGCCAGGTTCCTCACCAGCGAGCGGAAAAAAGCCGCTCCCGTATGTTCAGAGGTACCCTCAACGATCTTCTTCAGGGCGGCCAGGCCGGAAGGAAGCCGCCGGCCCGGAGTTTCTGCAGCCATAGGCATCGCTTTTTTACGAGATCAAGTTAACGAAATTTCGGGACTTACGAAATCTCGGGAGTGTCCGAAATTCATAATTCCCTGAATATCAATGTATTGATCATTTGGCACAGCCCTTGCCCTTTGGAGAGTAAATTATTAACCAAAAATCATTGAACCAATGAAAGCAGTAGCTAAAAAGACCGTGAACGGATTCAGCCCCGAAGCCATCGTGGAAACCCTCGAAGCCATCAAGCAGAACCCCGAGATCGCCAAATTCGAATTCCGCGTGAAGAACAAGTGGGTCACCGGCGGCCACAACCAAGCCACCGTGAAGGACTTCTACGGCGGATGCCAGGAAGACACTTCCCGCGAGAAGGCCTGGGTGTTCGACAATGGCGAGCCCCCCATCCTGCTGGGAAACAACGAAGGCGCCAACCCCGTGGAATACCTGCTCTCCGCCCTGTCGGGCTGCATGACCACCACCATGGCCCTGCACGCGGCAGCACGCGGCATCGAAGTAGACAGCATACAGTCGAGGTTTGAAGGCGCCCTCGACGTACAGGGATTCCTCGGCCTGGACGACACGGTGCGCAACGGCTATCAGCACATCCGCGTCACCTTCGACATCAGGGGTAACCTGACCGAAGAGCAGAAACAGGAACTGATCAGCTTCGCCTACCAGTCGCCGGTATACGATGTGATCACCAACGGCACCAAAGTGGAAGTGGGGCTGGCGGGATAAAGCCAGCGGCCACAGTATAGTTTGCGGCACAGCAGGCAATATTTAGAGCCTGGCTGTGCCGCTTTTTATTTTTTGAAAAAGCCGTATCTTCAGCTCATGAAAGGACAAACACTCCTCCTTGCATGGCTGCTCGCCGGCCTGTATCTGCCCACCGAAAACGGCAAATACACCGAACACATCGAGTTCTTCTCGCGCGACGATTCCCGCGCCGGCGCTTCCCTGGAATTTAACTTCGAGCTCATCGACGGGCTGTGGCGCCACTCCGGGCTGAACAGCCGCGGGGAGCCGATGTATGAGGTGTGGAGTTTGCGGGGGAAGTGAGCGCTCATTAACGAATGCGCGTTTAAACCCGGGCTGTACGAGAATGATCCCGAACCCGCCGGCATCGGCATACCGGCCCGGAGGAAATACACCTAAAAATTCAGTGCCTGCGGTATCTGCCACGGTAGCGCTTTCGTAAAAGAAGAAGGCTAACTAACCAAATTATGAAAGTCTTCTATTTTTTCAGGCTTCCCATGCACAAAGACCAGGTCGTTTTGCTGGATCTTCTGCTCCGGGTCAATATCGTAGTGCATTTTGCCATTCCTTGAAATGGCGATAATATGAACGCCGTATTTTGCCCTGATGTGGGCCTCTCCGATCGACCTGCCCACGACCTTTCCACTGTCTCTGCTGACGCGCACACAAGTAACCTTAAATTCCGGTATCCTTGAAGTGGGCCTCGTCGTCGTGGGAGTCGGCTTTCTGGCACTGAAAATATCATAATTGTCGGCTCTGACCGAATCGACAATTTCCTCTATTTCATCAACGGGTACTAAAAAGTTGTGCAGTATCCTGGAAAAGATCTCCACCGAGGTTTCAAATTCTTCGGGAATGACATCATCCGCCCCTAATTCGAGTAGTTCATTAGTCTCTTTGACGTACCGGGTGCGGACCAGCAGATATACCGATTGTGAAATGGAACGGACATTACTGATGACCAATTTTGTGGCTGCAGGGTCAGATATAGCGATGACCACCGCTCTGGCGTGGCGTAAATTCACGGCCTCTAAAATGGAGATGTGCGTAGCGTCACCAAAAACGATGGGGACATTTTTTCTCTTTTCTTCCCTTACCGTCCGGGCGTTAAGCTCAATGACCACATAGGGGATGTTGCTGTATTCCGCAGCTTTCGCCAAATTGGAACCATTTATTCCATAACCAATAATGACCAGGTGGTTGTCCAGGCTACCCTCATTGGTTTTTTCAATGCTTTCCTTTTGCACAGATGAGGCTTTCGCTAATCTGCCCGGCATGGCCCCCAAAAGAAATGAAGTTATACGGCCGGAAAAAATAATGACAAAGGGCGTCAGCAGCATGGAAGTAATGGAAACCGCCAGGAAATACTGGTTCATCTGGGCTGTAAGCAGTTCGTATTCGATACCCACCTTAGACAGGATGAAGGCAAATTCTCCCACCTGGAAAAGAGACAGCCCGGTGAGCAATACCGTTCGGGGAGGGTACTTCAGGACAGCCACCGCTATGGCCGCAATAATTGATTTCACAAAGAAAACAACGAGCAGGATCAGGAGGATGACAACAATATTGTTAATGAAAAAGCGCAAGTTGAGCAGCATCCCGACGGATATGAAAAAGAAGCTTATGAACAACTCCCTGAAAGGAAGTATGATGCTGGTAGCCTGATGGTTATATTCTGATTCGGAGATGATCAGGCCTGCTAAAAAAGCACCAAGCGCCAAAGAGAGCCCGGCTTCGGACGTCAAAAAAGCAACTGCAAAACAAATGGTGATCGTGGTCAGCAGAAACAGTTCCTTGCTTTTGGTTTCAGCTATCGCATGCATCAGTTTGGGCACAATGTACCGGGCGCTGATCACCGTAATGCCGAGAACGCCCACTGTTTTAACAAACAGCATCAGAATACTCATCGTGACATTATCAGGTTGCCCGGCAATAATGGGGGTGAACAACATCATCGGCACCACGATAATGTCCTGGAATATTAAAATGCCAAGGGCATTTCTGCCGTGCGGAGAAGATATCTCGTTCCTGTCCTGAAGTACGGTCAGCACGATAGCCGTACTGGAAAGGGAAAAGAGAAAACCCACAAATACCGACTCGTTCCACGACGCCCCTGAAAAATAATAGGCCAGGCTCGCCACTAAAACCGTCAGGCCCACCTGCAGGGCTCCCCCGACAAAAACGGTCTTCTTGATGGACAAAAGCTGCTTTATCGAGAGCTCCATGCCTATCACAAACAGAAGCAATATCACGCCTATTTCCGATATGGTTTCCACCTGTTCCACCGCGTTCACCAGGCTTAAACTGTATGGGCCGATCAGAACGCCGGTGATCAAAAAGCCCAAAATGGATGGCAGCTTTATCCGTTGCAATAAGAAGACAATTACAACCGAGAAAACCAACAGTATGAGAAGGTCTTGTAGTAAAGGTAAGTGCATTGGGATGTTACAAGGTTTTGTGTGGCCAACTAAATTCTGACAGCGGGCCTCTTACTATCGGGCGCCTGGGGCGTAATATCGTCTTTTTTTTTTACTTCCCACAGAGGAGATGCGGCCCAATTGAATGCCAGGAGCAGGCAGCCTTTGTGAAGGCATGCCGCCAGCCAACCAAAACACCGAAACTCCTAGATACTTAAAAATAATGAGTATTTTGGAAGGACAAAAACCTTCTTATGAGAACCACTATCTTTTTCTGCCTGCTTTATTTTCCAGTACTGCCGCCCTCAGGACAAATGGCGGCTCTACGGCTTCTCTTACGATGATAAGCTGGTGGAGGACCATGAGCAGTGGGTAAAACAAAAACTGGCCGGACAGTGAGCCGCCGTGATGGCGGCCGCCTCAGCGGTGGCTGACATCTTTTCCCGTAAAAACGCTACTTTTTCCCTTCATGTCATCATCAGCTGGAAATGAATTTTGTAAAAACCTTACTTTTTCCCATTCTTCTGATACCCCTAATGTTCCACATTATGGATACCATGCTATGGGAGCCTTCCGAAATATGCGACAATGCCACAGATGATGATGATGACGGCCTCATCGACATCAATGACCCCGACTGCGAATGCCCCATACTGCAACCTGTTTCCCGCATCCCCAACCCTTCCTTTGAAGCACAGAATTGCTGCCCCTCCAACCGCAGCCAGCTGAATTGCGCCGATACCTGGATTCAGGCCTCCGCCCCGACCACCGATTACCTGCATACCTGCGGGTGGATGGGATGGGAAGAGTTTCCCCCTCCCCTACCCTTTCCGGATGGCATGGCCGCCGTCGGTTTTCGGGATGGCCGCTATATACGAGGCGAATCCGAGCCCAACTGGAAGGAATACGCCGGCGCCTGCCTGCTGGCGCCTCTGGAGGAAGGGGTGGCCTATCGCTTTCAGTTCCACATCGGGTTTAGCGGCCCGATCAGCTCACCGCCCATCAATGTGGCCTTTTTTGGCAATACAGACTGCAACAACCTTCCCTTCGGAGTAGGAAATGAAACCCTGGGGTGCCCGACTAATGATACCACCAACTGGATAAAACTGGGGTCCGTGCGGGTAGCCGGCAATAACAACTGGGTGGAAACCGCCATCAATGTAGTTCCCGAAACAGATATCTACGCCATCGCCATCGGCCCCGACTGCGTGGAGCGCAACCCCGGAAACAGCACCTACTATTTTTTTGACAACCTGATCCTCGACGAACAACGGGCCTTCGATTTCCAGATACAGCCCCTGACGCACCCCTGCTCGGAAAATTTTGGGCTGGAAGTTCCGGACTTATCGAATACCGCCTATCAATGGTACCGGGAAGGGGCCGCCTTAATAGGAGAAACAGGCCCCACACTCAAGGCCATCACAGAAGAGGGAAATTACCAGGTGCGCATACAAAACGAAAGCAATTGTAAGATCACGAGAGCGTACGTACACCGCGTACCTTCCCATTTTACCAGGCTGAACGAGTATATCTGCCTGGGTGAGGAATATCCTTTTGGAAACACGGCCATCACCGAACCGGGTACCTACACGGCCAATTTTCGCACCGCGGATAATTGCGACAGCCTCGTGGAATTGTCCCTGGCCGTGATCTCCTACGAGCCTGCCCGCGTCCGGGCAAAAATTTTCGAAGGGGATCTCTATCAGCTTGGAAATATCAAGGTCCGGGAAGCCGGATTTCACGAACTGGCCCTGCCTTCTTCCCTGGGCTGCGACAGCCTCATCCTCCTGCAGCTGGATTATCACAAAGTCTTTATCCCCAATGCTTTCTCTCCCAATGGCGACGGGTACAACGACATCTTCACCGTTTTTGGCGGAGCCGATCTCGAAGAGGTCAAAAGCCTCCGCATTTTCAGCCGTTGGGGAGAACTCATCTACGATGGCCAGGCCCTTCCCCCCGGCGATTACGCCCGGGGCTGGAACGGAGAGTTCCGGGGCGAAACCCTCCCGGCCGGCCTGTATACCTATGTGGCGGAAGTGAGGATGGCGGATGGGCAGGAGAAGGCTTTTTCCGGGGAGGTGGAACTGGTGCGGTGACATGATGACAGTCGCCTTAAAGGCGCCTGATATCTTTCCCTCGCCGTTTCATTTCTTGAACCGGATACAGCCACCGCTAAGGTGACTGCTGTCAGAACCCCACCAGGACTTCCCGCTCAGGCTGCGTAACGGCCTGTGGAGGGGGGCTTGGTAAAGGCTTGGGGGCTTTCCACAGGCCTACTGCGCTAAAGAGCGGGACAGGCTTCTCACCCTGGTGGGGCCATACGCAAAGAAGCCCGGCTGCTTTCGCAACCGGGCTTCTTGCTCTGTGGCCCCACCAGGACTCGAACCTGGATCTTGGGTTCCGGAAACCCACATACTATCCCTTGTACTATGGAGCCAATGAAAGTCGGAAGTTCGAAGGCGGAAGTGGGAATATGGAAAATCTGAGCTGTTCCGACTTCCGCCTTCCCACTTCCGCCTTCGAAACGGTTTGCAAAGGTAAAAAGACTCTGCCAATGGCGCAAATACCAGGGCATATTTATTCCTATCGGGAAGCGCAACGGGTAAAAGTTAGGCTTTTCCTAAAATTTGCTTAAAACGCGGTTAAATTCTGCGGAAAAGTCATGAATCCGCCCGCAAAACTTGTTGTATCAGTATATACTAAAAAAAAAGCTATGAAAAAGTACATATTTTATGGCATGTTTGCCCTGATGGGGCTTTTCACTGCTGCCTGTTCCACTTCTCAGGAAACGGCCGGCACGGATAAGGAACGTTACAGAAGCGGCGATACCATAATAGTCCAACAGCCGCTAACCCTCGCCGATTTCCTGGAAAGAGTGCCCGGCGTATACATGGAAGGCAATGACGTCAGCATCCGCGGGCAGGGAACGCCTCTGTTCATAGTGGATGGCGTATGGGTAGGCAATAGCTATGCTTCCGCTGCCAGTGCCGTGAGTGTAAATGACATCGCCTCGGTGGAAGTGCTCAAAAGCCCCGCCGAAACCGCCATCTACGGCCGGCGCGGCGCCAACGGAGTGATCATCATACACACCAAAGGAGCTGACCCCAAGGCGGGGAAGTACCAGTAAGCGTTAATTGAACCATTTCCTATTGTGGAAAGGCTTGACAAGTGGACAGCACCGGGGAAAACCTATCAAGCCTTCTGCTATATGTGTGCATGCCAGGACAGAACAATGTAACAATGTAACAATGTAACAATCCCCCCGGAACGACCGGAAATAAAGCGCCTCCGATTCTGCTACCGAAGCAGTATTAGTAAATTTAGTAAATTGAACCTATCTACTGCCGCATGGCATCCACCGGGTCCATCCGGGCAGCCTGCATGGCGGGGATCACCCCTGACACGATACCTACCACTACGGAGACCACCACTCCCAGGACCATATTGCCGAAGGAGAGATACATGTCAAAGTCGATGATGTTGCCAAGGATTTTTATCGTGACGGATACAAGTACCAGGCCCACTACCCCGCCTATGATACAGAGGATAATGGACTCAATAAGAAATTCCAGCAGAATGACGTACTTCTTGGCGCCCAGTGCTTTTTTAATTCCGATGAGGTTGGTACGCTCTTTCACAGACACAAACATGATATTGGCCACACTGACGATGCCCACCAGCATGGCAAACAGCCCGATGACGATCCCGATGAGGTTGAGCACCCCGAAGAAACTGTCAAAAGCTTTGGATATCATGGAGAGTTCGTTGAGGGCGAAGTTGTCGTCCTCCCGGGGTT
>CAYVVK010000235.1:8350-9245 GCA_964454855.1 uncultured Phaeodactylibacter sp.
GGGGTTTGAGCCGGCGGTGCGCCCGTAGTATGCCCTTGAGCTCATCTTTCATCTGCTGCATGCTGGCGTTCTCGCCGGCCTTGACCGTCACGGAAGTATCGAGGATCTGAGTGGCTTTAAGGTTCGCCAGGCCGCGGGCGTTGGTATAGGTGACGATAGCCGTATCATCAAAATCCAGAGGGTTGATCAGGCCCTCGCCTGCCTTTTCGATCACGCCGATCACCTCGTACTTGCGGCCCATTATCTTTACTACTCTGCCAATGGGGTCGATGTTACCGAAGAGCTGGTCTGCAACTTCCCACCCCAACACGATTTTATTGGCGCCGTAGTGATACTCCGGCAGAGAAAAGTAGCGCCCGCTCTCAAAATCCAGCTTGAACATCTCGGCAAACTCATAGGAAGCGAAGACCAGCCAGGAGTTTTCCACGCTGTTGGAGCCGAACTTAATGGTTTTCCTCCCGAGGACGCCGTGAAAGGAGGCCAGCGCTGCCGTCTGGGTGCGCGCCTGCACTACCTCAAAATCATCGTGGCTGGGATTGGGGCGTTTGATGTATTTCCACCATTCTCCGCTCATATCGGCCCAGGGCCATTTCTTTACGTAAACTACGTCATCACCCAGCTTTTCTAGGCTGCCCCGCACATTATCTTCCAGGGAATCCACGGCGGAGAGTACGCCGATGATACAGAAAATACCAATGGAAATGCCCAGCAGGGAAAGAAAGCTGCGCAGCCGGTTGGAACTCAGCTGCTGGTAGGCCTGGGCAAAACTCTCATAAAATACGCGTAAGAGGACCAACATAAGACGGAGGTTTGTGAATGATGGCAGCCAAGGTAATCAAGCCGGCACACTTGCCCTAAACCAATCGATGAATTGAACTCCTTTTTAGATCAGGCC
>CAYVVK010000236.1:0-6866 GCA_964454855.1 uncultured Phaeodactylibacter sp.
ATCAATCTATTATAACACCAACTACCTGTCAATTAATTAACTCCCAAAGCACTACCGTTTCACAAAGCGGCTATTACCCACTAATTCCCCTTCAGCGCTGTACAGCTGAAGGAAGTATAGGCCTGCCGGTAGCCCGCCGACGTCCAGTTGTTGAGTATTCCTCCCCTCTACCGGAAACTGCCCCAGCAACTGCCCGGCGGCGGAGCTTACCGCCAGGCGCCCGCCCTGAAGGGAGCTTTGCGGCAGGCGCACCGACAGCTGATCACCGGCGGGATTGGGAAATACCGTCAGTTGTGATGGGCCTTGGTCTCGTTCCCGCAGGCTGGTAAGCGGTTCGGAAAAGCAAAGCTCCAGCTCCCAGTTGTCGAGAGAGCCATTAGCCTCGCTTTTGAAGAGCACCAGCCGCCACCGGCCCTGTGCATTCAGGCCGGAGTACACCTTGAGATCGTCATCCGGCTGATAAGTGCCGCCGTCGTCTATCCTGGCGCAGCTATAGGGAAGCGGGGCTTCGCTATCCAGGCTCAGGTTGAAGAGGGTATCCAGGTTGCAGTCCTCCGTAATGAGGTCTAACACGGGGCCCTCCGGGCCGGTAAAGCGGAAATTGATCGAACTCAATGGCGTGTGGGTGCCCTGCAGGTTTTTTATCCTGACTGCCCGCACCGACAGCTCCTCTTCCACCTCTACGATGGAGACCACCAGAGGAGCGGCTACGTCCAGGCTCACCGGCAGTTCAGCCGGCAGGAAGGATTTACAATTGACCACCTCCGTGAAGAAAGAACCCGTGATGTAGGGGCCGTATCCGCAACCCGGGTTGCGCGAGCGGATGCGCCAGAACACCAGGCTGCTGTCCTGCAACTCGGTGGCCAGCTCGAAGCTCGTCCCTTCTATTCCTTCTTCAGAAACAACGATATCTTCAAAGGCCTCGTCGTAGGCCACTTCCAGCTGATAGTCTCTGGTGAAGGGCGCCGCCTGCCAGAGAAACTCTGTCCGGATAGGCACATTTTCCGCTCCCTGCCCCGGAAAGACGGGAACCGGCGGCTGCGGGGCGGAAGCGAACAGGCGCAGCAACAACTGCAGAGAATCGGCGGCCCCCTCTCCTCTGGCAATGACCTTCACCGGGTATATGCCTGAGATCAGCTCATCGGTATTGCTGATGGCCAGCCGGGCCTGGCCGGGCACCTCTACAGTTTCATCTATCGAAGCCGTAACGCCGGCGGGAAGGCCGGCTACGCTGAGGCTGGCCGTGCCCTCAAAACCAAGTATCGGTGCTATGAACAGGCTCACCTCCAGGCCGTCGGAGCCGCAGACATCAGGCTCGGTATTTAGCACACCCAGGGAGAGGCCGGGAGCAGAGGCCTGGCTGACGGTAATATCCGCGTCGTTCATATCGAAGAACACATTGTCCGAAGCCTTTACCTTTACGCGAAAGCGGTTGCCGGAAAGGGTGTCGGGGACAATTACCAGCGCACTACCGTTGTTGGGCAGGGCTTCGGCGATGAGGTAGGGAAAGGCCAAGCCGCCGTCATCGGAGAGGTAAATATCGACGGTTTGGGCATTGACCGGCTCCTGATCCGTGTGGGCTACCTCCCACTCTATGGTTTGAAAAGAGCCGGCTTTCCAGCGGGTGGGATCTTCCTGGGATATCACTTTAAAAGGGCCTGCCTCATCCGTCACCGCCAGATTACGCTCGTCCCATTCCACGCCGCCTCCGAAGCCGTGGTTGTCGCGTACGGTCAGCCGAAAAGTCATGGTGCGGGCGTAGTCGGGCAGTATTTCGCCGATGGTCTGCCGGTTATTAATGATGTCGGAGGGTTGCGGAAAAACCCGGGTGGGGTTGTTGGACAGGGCGAAGGAGCGGAAAAGCGGAGCGTTTCCACTGGGATTGTTGGGCGTGGTGCCGGGCCCTATGTCAAATTGCTCCCAGCTGTATGTCAGGGAATCGCCCTCTTCGTCAAAGGCCTCACCGGTAAGTTCAAAGGGAGTGGAAATGGGGATGATGTGGCCGCTGAGGCCGGCCTCCACCAGGGGAGGTGTATTTTCCGTAGGAATTTTTTCCGGGCAGGTATTGCCGGCTTCGATGAGGGTGAAAGGGATCATATCGTCCAGGTTGCCCACATGGAAGTGGTCGTTGCTGTTCATGGCGATATTGGTGGCCCCGCAGATGCCGGCATAGCCCATGATGGTGGTGGCGCTGCCCGGCTCGTAGGGTTCGTTGCCCTGGCTGCCCGAGCAGTTGTTGAAGGTATGCAGGCCTCCGAACATATGGCCGAGCTCGTGGGCTACGTAGTCCACGTCGAAGGGGTCGCTTACCGGGGTGCTGGTGCCGGTCATGCCAAGGCCTTTTTCGCCCTCCACACACACAGTAAACAGGGAAGCCACTCCTGCATTGCCCGCCCGGTGGAAAACATGGCCTACATCGTAGTTTTCGGAGCCGATATTCTGGTCCAGCACATTCTGGTTCTGGTTTCTCAGTTGAACGAAATCTCCGGAAAAGGGATCATCGGCAGGATCGGTGTAGATAATCTTGAAGTTGCTGTCCACCAGGATCATGCGCACGGAGATGTCACGCTCGTAGATGCCGTTGACGCGGTTCATGCTCACCACCACCGCTGCCAGGCCATCTTCTACCGTACCTCCGTGAAACTGGGTATATTCTCCGGTAGTGGATACGGCGATGCGGTATCGGCGCAATTCTTCCCCTACCTGCCCGGAACTGCCGGAGGGGCGTTCCATTTCCCGGCTATGGCCTTCCGTCAGGCAGTGAAATCCTTCTTTCTCCTCGTAGTCGGAGCGGAAGTAGGAAAGGTAAGTGCCGTCGTTTAGCAAATGGTAATAGGGGTCGATAAAATAGCTGCGGCCGGCTGCCAGCACCATGGCGTGAATACCGCGGTGGGTAATGTCCATGCGCAGCAGGGCGGAGGCGTCGCGCAGGCCTTTACCCAGGTAAGTTTTTATTTTGGGAAAACGCGCCGCCAGCCCCGGTTCCATGATGGGGGACTCCACGATGCGGAAGGTTTCCATTTCTCCGTCGGGAGTGGGCAGTTCCAGGAGGTAGTCCGATTGGCCGGCCCGCCCTTCTTCTTCCGAAGGAGCGCCGGCGAGCAGTGCCCGCATCTTGTCGGTATCCAGCTGCAAAACCCGGAATTTTTCCGGAATGATCATTCTTTCGGCATCCTGGCGGGCAGGCGCTTTGGTGTCTTTCCAGAGCAGGGGCGTATTCTGCGCGTGCGTAGAGCGAGCTGCTATCCATAGAAGCAGGCAAATGAGTATTTTTCTATACATATCCGAATTTTTATCATTGGGGCTTGTTGCGAATGTAAAGATCTATTTTGGAGAAAATGTTCAAATTGGCCGACTTTGTCTGGCCTTGCACAATATTATTTACATTTGCAGCTGCTCCAATCATCAAAAGCCGAAATACGACATATGAACAGCGTACACACCAAGATCATAGCAGAAGGGCTGGGCCTGCCGGCAAAAAAAGTAGAGAACACCATAAACCTGCTGGCCGAAGGCGCCACCATTCCATTCATCGCTCGTTACCGAAAAGAAGTAACCGGTTCGCTGGATGAAGTGCAGCTGGCCGATATACAGCGCGAGGCCAACAAGCTGGAAGAGTTGGAGAAGCGGCGGGAATCCATTCTCAAATCTATAGAGGAGCAGGGCAAGCTGACCGATGAGCTGCGCCGCCGCATCGAATCCACTTACGACGCCACCGTACTGGAAGACCTCTACCTGCCCTATAAGCGCAAGCGCAAGACCCGGGCCTCCATGGCGCGGGAAAAGGGCCTGGAGCCGCTGGCGGAGGTGATCTTCCGGCAGGATAACAACAAGCTGGAACAGCTGGCGGCCTCTTTCCTCAATGAAGAGGTACCCGACGTGGAAGAAGCCCTGCAGGGCGCCCGCGACATCATCGCCGAATGGATCAATGAGGATGAAAAAGCCCGAAACAAAGTGCGCTTTGCCTTTAAGAAAGAGGCGGTGATCCACTCCAAAGTAGCCCGCGGCAAAGAAGAAGAAGGCGCCAAATACCGCGACTACTTCGACTTTCAGGAGCCGCTGAAGAAATGCCCTTCCCACCGCCTGCTGGCCATGCGGCGCGGCGAAGAGGAAGGCTTCCTGCGCGTGAGCATCGGCCCCGATGAAGAAGAGACGGTTTACCGCCTCGAGAAGATGTACCTCAAAGGCAACGGCCCGGCGGCGCAGCAGGTAAAGGCCGCCCTGGAAGACGGCTACAAGCGCCTGCTGGGGCCTTCCATCGAGACCGAATTCCGCAACCTGGCCAAAGAGATCGCCGACAAAGAGGCCATCGAGGTCTTTACCACCAACCTGCGGCAACTGCTGCTGGCCGCTCCCCTGGGGCAGAAGCGCACCCTGGGCATCGACCCCGGTTTCCGCACCGGCTGCAAGGTGGTGGTGCTGGACGAGAGCGGCGCCCTGCTGCACAATACCAACATCTATCCTCATCCACCGCAGTCTGATGAATTCTCCGCCACCAAAACCCTGCAGGATCTCGTGCAGCGCTACCAGGTGGAGGCCATCGCCGTGGGCAACGGCACTGCCGGCAGAGAAACCCTGGGGCTGGTGCGCAAGATCAGGTTCCCCCGGCCGGTGGAATCTTTCATGGTCAACGAGGCCGGCGCCTCCATCTATTCCGCCTCAGATATCGCCCGCGAGGAATTTCCGGATCAGGACATCACGGTGCGCGGCGCGGTCTCCATCGCCCGCCGCCTGATGGACCCGCTGGCGGAGCTGGTCAAGATAGACGCCAAATCGATCGGCGTGGGGCAGTACCAACACGACGTCAACCAGCCCATGCTCAAGGAGAGCCTAGACCAGACGGTGGTAAGCTGCGTCAATGCCGTAGGTATTAATGTCAATACCGCCAGCAAGCACCTGCTGGCCTACGTCTCCGGCCTGGGGCCCGCCCTGGCGCAGAACATCGTGGAATTTCGGTCGGAAAAGGGCGCTTTCACCTCCCGCAGCCAGTTGAAAAAAGTACCCCGCATGGGAGAAAAGTCCTTCGAGCAATCCGCCGGCTTCCTCCGCATCCGCGAGGGGAAGAACCCTCTGGACAATACCGCCGTCCACCCCGAGAGCTACTACATCGTGGAGCAGATGGCCCGCGACCTGGGCTGTACCGTGGAGGATCTCATCCGCGATGCCGCCCTGCGCAAAAAGGTGGACTTGCAAAAGTACACCACCGATACCGTGGGCCTGCCTACCCTCACTGATATCATGAAGGAACTGGAAAAACCGGGGCTCGACCCCCGGGGCACCGCCCGCTCCTTTGAGTTCGCCGATATTCATTCTATAGAAAGCCTGCAGCCCGGCATGGTGGTGCCCGGCATTGTCAACAACATCACTAACTTCGGGGTTTTCGTGGATATCGGCATCAAGGAGAGCGGCCTGGTTCACATTTCCAACCTGGCCAATAAATTTGTCAAAAACCCGGCGGATGTGGTGAGCCTGCAGCAGGAAGTGCAGGTGAAGGTGCTGGATGTGGATTTGAAGCGGGGGCGGATACAGTTGTCTATGAAGGATGTTTGAATGAGAGGAGTATGCCTATGTAGATCACTTTTCTTGCCACTTATCCTCACTACGGCTGTGGTGTACAACCGTATGGATCACAATTTCCCGGCGGCTGTGATGAACAGAATAGATCACATGATATTTGAACCGCGAAAGATAGGCTCTTCTCCGATCTTCATAAAGAGGTGATGCCATTTCCGGAAACTCACAAAGCTGGGTAATACAATTTTGAAGCTCGTCATCAAATGCGATGCCAAAGCCTGTTTGAACTCGCTCCAGATATTCAATGGCTTCCTGAATACGTCCGAGAGCGTTAGTGGAGATCCTATAGCTGTAAGCCATTGGCCCTATTTATACTTCTCCATGAAACGATCCATCTCTTTTCTGTAAGCACCGTGATCTAAACCCTTATCCTTGCCGCTTTCAACAGCTTCATACGAAGAATCGATCTCAGACCTAAGTTCGGGAGTAAGCTCAAACTTATCTTCCTCTACCATCATATCCATAATGAAATGGACTATCTCCGCTTGTTCTTTGCGAGACAACTTAGCTATTTCTTCTTTGATAGATTGCGCGGTCATAAAAAGGTTGTTTACTTAAAAGTATAAAAAACACCACAATCAAACAACGATCTTGCAAAAGTATTGGTTTCAGTGCTTTTACTTAATTTCTTCCCGATATTGCAGGCTGGCCTATTTGGTTACTTTTTTCTCAATGGTTTCCTACTAATTCACCTTACACCTTTATTAGCTTTGCCCCTATGCAACGTGAACTAAACAGGCGTCTAGAAATGTCTTTCTTCCTGGACCGCGACGTCCTCACCCTCAGCCGCCGCCTGCTGGGCGCACACCTCCACACCTGCTTCAATGGCCTGGAAACGGTAGGCCGCATCGTCGAGGTGGAAGCGTACCGCGCTCCGGAAGACAAGGCCTCGCACGCTTACGGCGGCCGCTATACCAAGCGCAACAAGGTGATGTATCAGCGCGGCGGCCATGCCTACGTCTATCTCATCTACGGCATTCACCACCTGTTTAATGTGGTTACCGGGCCGGAAGGCACCCCACACGCCATCCTCATCCGCGGGCTGGAACCGGTGGCCAATGTGGAGGTGATGAAAGAGCGTCGCAATCTGGAGAATCTCACACCCCGCATCAGCGCCGGCCCCGGCGTCTTGTCCCAGGCCATGGGCATCACCACCGAGCGTACCGGAACGGACATGACGGCGCCGGACAGCCCGATCTGGCTCACGGAAGGGGAAAAACCCGTCAAAGATTCCGATATTGCGTGCAGCCCCCGCATCGGAGTGGATTATGCAGGCGAGTGGGCGGAACGGG
>CAYVVK010000236.1:6876-9208 GCA_964454855.1 uncultured Phaeodactylibacter sp.
GGCGGTTTTTCATTCGAGGGAACCGCTGGGTGAGTAAGTGATTGGATGGTTATATTGTTACATTGTTGTGCCCAGGCCGTTTTATTTCGCTTATACTGCTTCGATAGCAGAGCCTGAGAGGGTTTATTTCCGGCGTCAGGAGCAGATTGTTAAACGTAGCGAAACCCGGCCGGATTGTATCGTTGCCATTGGCGCTCGCACGAACACAACGCAATACAAGGCTATAAAATAGAATCCGTCGGCGCAACGTTAATCGGTTACAAACTCAGGTTGCGCCCGTCCGCACGGCTGTAAGAAGTTAGGGATCATCCCTTCCCGGACCTGGAAAAAAGGCCGCCGGCAACCGAAGAAGCCCTGGGGCTTATCTGCAGGCCATACACGGGGGCTAATCCACAACTTGAAAAAAAGCAAACAGATTATGACTAAATGCCTCCGGTTTTTCTTTCTTTTTCTGCTGAACCCCCTCTTCCTCTTTTCCCAGGATTTTCCCAACCGCGATTTCGTCTACGTGGATTACATCCGCTCCGTGAAATTCCATGCCGAGGGCCTGCTCCTCTCCTACCCCATCATCGAGCTGAGTGGCGCGGCCCGTATAAACCTTTCCTTTGACGACCTGGACGGCGACACCAAGGACTACTTCTACGCCGTGGTGCACTGCAACCGGGACTGGCAGCCCTCCGCCCTCGCGGAAATGGAGTACATCGATGGGTATACGGAGGAGCGCATCAACAATTTCGAATTTTCTTTCAAGACCCTCTGGCCCTATACCCACTACGAACTGACGCTGCCCAACCGCGATACGCGCTTTACCAAATCCGGCAATTACATGCTGATGGTGTATGACGACACCTATGAGCGCCAGTTGGTGATCTCGCGCCGTTTTGTGGTGGTGGAGCCCATGGCCACCATAGCTCCGAAGGTGCTGCGCGCCAGCCAGGTGTCTAAATTCCGTACCCACCAGGAGATCGACTTTGTGTTCAACCACGAACGCCTGAAGATACAGAACCCCATGCTGGAGGTGAGGGCCACGGTACTGCAGAACGGCCGCTGGGATAACGCCATCACAGATATCGCCCCGAAGTTCATCCGCAACAGCAGCCTGCTGTTCGACCACCAGGACCTTATCGTCTTCCCCGGGGGTAAGGAATTCCGCTTTGCCGACCTGCGCAGCTTTCGCCTGGTTTCCTTTAACATATTATCCGTGAAGCGCAACGACGACGGCTTCCTCGTGCAATTGAAAGCGGATCAGCCTCGGCTGGGCCAGGCCTATACCACCTTTCAGGACCTGAACGGCAATTTCATCATCGAAACCACCGACCAGCAGGATAATGACATTTCCGCAGAGTACGCCGATGTGCTTTTCTTCCTCGATATGCCCCGGCGTTTCGTCGATAAAGAAGTCTACCTCTTTGGCGCTTTCACCGACTGGCGGGCACAGGAAGAATACCGTATGGAGTACGACGCGGAGTTCGGCGGCTATGTGGGCAGGGCACTGCTCAAGCAGGGGTATTTCGACTATGCCTACGCGGCTCTTCCCCTGCAGCCGAACAGCAAAAAGGAAAGCGCTTTACAGCCCGATATGGGAGAGATCGAAGGCAACTCCTTTGAAACGGAGAACGAGTACACCATCATCATTTACTACCGGCCCTTTGGCAGCCGGTACGATCAGGCCATTGCCAGCGTCACCTTCAATTCCAACATCTGAGCCAGGATTCCGGACATCCCCGCACAGCCTGCTTTTATCTGAAAGATCGGCGCCTTGATATAAATTATAAGGACGAAAGCGTAGCTTTAACTACTATTGTGGGTACTTAAAAAAGCTACGGACCATGCTACAAAAAATCACCACCCGACTGTTATTTTTACTAGGGCTTTCCCTGATAGCCCACACTGCCCGGGCCCAGCAAACCTGGTCGCTGGAAGATTGCATCAGATACGCTCAGGAAAACAACCTGACCACCAGGCAGGCGGAATACGACGTGCAAAATGCCGAACTGACGGAAAAGCTCAACCAGTTCAGCCGCCTGCCTGGAATGAACGCCCGCACCAGCGCCGGTTATCAGTTTGGCCGCACCATCGACCCGACCACCAACACCTTTAACAACGAAAGGATCGGTTTTAACAGCTTCTCGGTTGACGCCAACGTGCCGCTTTACAACGGCAACCGCATCAACAACTCCATCAAGCAAAGCCAGCTGGACGTAAAGGCTGCCAGGCTGGACGCCCAGGCCACCGTCAACAACATCTCGCTGAATATCGCCAGTGCCTATCTCGGCATACTGCTGGCCGAAGAACAGCTGCAAAACGCCCGCGCCCGCCGCGAACTCTCCCA
>CAYVVK010000237.1:0-2804 GCA_964454855.1 uncultured Phaeodactylibacter sp.
TATATGCTGCGAGGTGGGAAGCCTGGCCTGATAGGATACATTGCTCATTTTTAATGTAGTTGTGTATAAAGATCAGCTTGCCATCGGCAGGCAGGGATGAACAGGATTTTTTCGAGCAGGGACATTGGACCAGAATTTAGGCCTGCCATCCGGCAGGCGATTTACAGGATTCCTACAAATCCAACCTTAGGATTGTAAGGAAATCCTGTCCATCGCCGCCGGATAGGCGGCCCTAAATCCTGTTTTGAATGTCGCACTTGCATCCTGTAAATCCTGTAAATCCTGTCCAAAATAAAAGACAAGCCACAGGCTTGTGAATAGACATTGCATCTGCGGAGCAAATTAGCCTATCGTCCGTCTGCCCAGCCCATAGAAAACGGGGCATGCATATACTGGCCCTGGGTATCGGGGCTGGCCTGGGTATTGGAGCCAGGCAGCGTTGGACTGAATTGTGGCGAGAAGCCGGACGGCCAAGCAGGCCGAAGCTTCATTTTATAGGGACAAGTAGCACTAAGGAGTGCATCGGCAATATGACATTTTGGCCTCGCGATCGGGGCCCTACGGCTCTCAACGAGACGATCGCGGCACGGTCAGCTCAGGCAGGACGTATCGATCTTTCCCATACTCGTCATCACCCAGGCGCTGTCCACGCGGCCGCCCAGCGGGGGGTTCAGCTTTTTCAGGCGCACCATGACGCCCCTGACGTTATCAAAATACTCGGCAATGCGTTCGGCCAGGCGGCCTACTATAGCCTCCAGCATTTTAGTGGGCTTGCGCATTTCCGCCTGGCAGATGAGGTAGACCGTTTCGTAATTGACCGTTATCGGGATCTCCCGGCCTTCCTCTTTTGCAAAGTAGAGGTCATCGGCCAGGGTAACCATGGAAGTATCCACGTTGACGTAAACGTCCAGGATGAAATCGTTGCCGAGGATCTGTTCTTCCTCGTAGTAGCCGTGATGGGCAAAAAAGTGCATGCCTTCCAATGCGATGGTTGCCATAAGGGTGGTTTTTTCTTTTGTGCAAGTTAGCACATCTGCCCGCTTTTCCCAAGGCCTGCTGCTGCAATGTGTCCCGGTAAAGCATCCACATCCCAAACGGGCCTACGCTGCGCTTCGGCATCCACAGTATCGAACCACTGTCAAAATTAAGTAGCAAGAGGCTTCAGGCATGGCAAAGAAGCCGCTAAATGTTTACCTTTGCCTCATTCAGCGATTTTTGGACCTAACCAAAAAACAAAGAGATGCATAGCAACAACAATGGCGCCAACAGCGCAGTAGCGAAGAAAGCCAGGGAGGACCGCTTCCAGGGCCACGATTATTACCACATCGACGAGCTGCTCGACGATGACCACCTTCTTGCCCGCGATGCCGTACGCACCTGGGTCAAGCAGGAAGTAAGCCCCATCATCGAAGAATACGCCGAGCGTGCCGAATGCCCCACGCATCTGTTCCAGGGGCTGGCGGAGATCGGCGCTTTCGGCCCCAGCCTCCCCGTGGAATACGGCGGCGGCGGCATGGACGAAATGGCCTACGGGGTGATCATGCAGGAACTGGAACGTGGCGACTCCGGAGTGCGCTCCATGGCTTCCGTCCAGGGGTCTCTGGTCATGTATCCCATCTTCAAGTACGGCTCCGAAGAGCAGAAAAAGAAATACCTGCCCAAGCTCGGCCGAGGAGAGTTGATCGGCTGTTTCGGCCTCACCGAGCCCGACCACGGCTCCAATCCCTCCGGTATGGTAACGAATATCAAGGACGATGGCGACGCCTACATCCTCAACGGCGCCAAGATGTGGATCACCAACTCTCCGGTGGCCGACATCGCGGTGGCCTGGGCCAGGGATGAAGCGGGCAAGGTGCGCGGCATGATCGTCGAAAAAGGCATGAAAGGCTTCAGCGCGCCGGAGATCCACGGCAAATGGTCGCTGCGGGCCTCCATCACCGGCGAGCTGGTCTTCGAGGACGTGCGGGTGCCCAAGAAAAATGTATTTCCGGAGGTCAACAGCATGCGCGGCCCGCTCTCCTGCCTGTCGAAAGCCCGCTACGGCATCGCCTGGGGTGCAATCGGCGCGGCTATGGACTGCTACGATTCCGCCTTGCGCTATTCGCTGGAACGCGAGCAGTTCGGCAAACCCATCGGGCAGTTCCAGCTGCAGCAAAAGAAGCTGGCGGAGATGATCACCGAGATCACCAAGGCCCAGCTGATGGCCTGGCGCCTCGGCAAACTGGCCAATGAAGGAAAAGCCAGCCCGGCACAGATCTCCATGGCCAAACGCAACAACGTCAATATGGCACTGGAGGTGGCGCGGGAAGCCCGCCAGGTCCACGGCGGCATGGGCATCACCAATGAATACCCGGTAATGCGCCACATGATGAACCTGGAGACCGTGCTGACCTACGAAGGCACCCACGACATCCACCTCCTGATCACAGGTATGGATGTCACCGGCCTCAACGCCTTCAGCTAAGGCACACATTTGTCTGGTGTTCTCTGCCTTTGGTAGAGAACACCGCTTTATTCTCCCCGTCACATGCTAAATTCGCCCCAACTTACGTTATAGGGGCAACAGACGGGTTTCAAACCTAGCCACATCATTCCCAAAACAGCTCACATAAACCTTAAAAAAGCGTTAAGAATCCCATAAACGGTTAACTTTTAAAGGCATTTGCTGTAAATTCCTAAGATATTAGGGCCAATCATAGAGTAAACAAAAATAGAAATGAGGAAACGAAGCTTGCTGCTATCCCTTCTGGCCACTACCCTTTATTTTATGGGCTTCAGCCAGGGAGAGCCGATCTACCTTACCA
>CAYVVK010000237.1:2814-9190 GCA_964454855.1 uncultured Phaeodactylibacter sp.
CCCTTCTTTCGAAGACATGCCCCGCCATAGCAAAGAACCTTCCGGATGGTACGATTGCGGCTTTCCCGGAGAATCCCCGCCCGATGTACAGCCAAGCGGTGAATTCAGCGTTACCAAACCTGCCCAGCACGGCAATACCTACCTGGGCATGGTGGTGCGCGACAACGACACCTGGGAGTCCGTCTCTCAGCGCCTGAGCCGCCCGCTTGAAAAGGACAAGTGCTACGAATTCAGCCTGCAACTGGCCCGTTCCGAGCTTTACATCAGCCTCAGCCGCGCCAACAACGAACAGGCCAACTACGTCACCCCTGCCAAAGTGCGTATCTGGGGCGGCTTCGGCCAATGCGACAAGCAGTACATGCTGGACGAGACCACACTGGTCATCAACCACCGCTGGCTGCAGTACAATTTTAAGTTCGAGCCCATCGGCAACTATACTTACCTCATCATAGAGGCCTTCTACGATACCCCCACCCTTTTTCCCTATAACGGCAACATACTGATCGATAACGCCTCCCCCATTCAGCCCATCCCCTGCGAAGAGGAAATACCGGACGAACCGACCGAACCGGAAGTAGAAGAGCCGGAAATCGCCAAGGCAGAAACACCCAAACCGCCTGCCAATCAACCCAAGGCAGCCCCCAGGGCAAACACGCCGCCTGCCGACAGCCCCAAAACCACCCCAAAGCCGGAACCGGAGCCGGAAAAGACCATCGCCGGCGTCAAACGCTCCGAAATGAGCAAAGGGCAGGCCATCCGCCTGGATAAGCTTTACTTCGAGGCCGATAGCTCGCGCATACAATCCGAATCTTTCGAGTTCCTGAATGAGGTATACGAATTCCTCGAGGAAAATGAGGACGTGGTCATCGAGATCGGCGGCCATACCAACGGCCTGCCAGCTGATGAATACTGCGACCGCCTGTCCACCGCCCGGGCAAAAGCCGTGGCGGACTTCCTGGCGCAAAAAGGCATCTCCCGCAAACGGCTGCAGTACAAAGGGTATGGAAAGCGCTTCCCGGTGGCTTCCAATAAAACGCCCTACGGGCGCAGGCAAAATCAGCGTGTGGAGATCAAGATCCTGGATATGCTGGAGGATGGATGATATTCTGCGCTGGCGCAGAATGGATGATGCTATGGATGGTTTTCATTTGGCCTTGGCCAAATGAGGCTGCTGTGGATGATCCACCCATAGCATCAATATTCCTCCACCTCAAATCCCAACCGCTCCAGGTCAGCCCAAAATTCCGGATAAGATTTCACCACTACCATTGGGTCTTCGATACGAATCTCTCCCAACAGGGCCAGCGGGGCCATCGCCATGGCCATGCGGTGGTCTTCGTAGGTGGCAAAGGTGGGGGTATCTTCCACTACAGCTTTTCCTTCTATCATATAATACTGCGTGCCCGATTGTGGAGCGAAGCGTTCCGGGAGAGCGGAGAGAAAGGCCCGTACTTTCAACAATTCGGTTTTCAGGGCTTCTATGCGGTCGGTCTCTTTGATCTTGAGGGTGTCCAGGCCAGTGAAAAGGCCGTGTACGCCCAGGCCGGCGCAAAGCACCGCCAGGGTCTGCGCCAGGTCGGGGCAGCGCAGGAAATCCCATTCGAAAGCAGCAGGCGGCTCCTGTTTTTTCTTGGTGATATGGATGCCCTCCCCGTTGAAAGCGGTTTCTATTCCGAATTTTTTCATCATTTCCGCCAGTACGGCATCGCCTTGCACACTGTCTTCAAACAGGCCGTTGACCTGCAGGCCGCCCTCATCAGCAAGAGCCAGCATGGCGTAGTAATAGGAGGCTGCTGACCAGTCGGCCTCCACGCGAAAAGGGCGCGCCTGATAGGCCTGCGGAGCAATGTGGATGGTATCCCCTTCCCAGTGGTGGGAAACGCCAAAATAGGCCATGAGCTGAAGGGTCATTTCGATGTAGGGGCGGGAGACAACCTTGCCTTCGAGGGTAAGCTGCAAGCCTTTCGGAAGAGAAGGAGCGATCATGAGCAAAGCGGAAATATACTGGCTGCTGGTGCTCGCTGAAATGGTAAGCTCAGACTGCCGCCCCAGGCTCTCGGCGGGGCCGATCTTCAACGGCGGGTAGCCTTCTTTTTCCAGGTATTCGATATTGGCCCCCAGTTGGCGGAGCGCGTCCACCAACACCCCGATGGGGCGCTGTTTCATGCGTTCGGTGCCGGTCAGGATCTGGCTGCCCGGCCGGGTGGCCAGATAGGCCGTAAGGAAGCGAAAAGTGGTGCCTGCCGGGCCGGCGTCCAGTACTTCTTCTTCGCTTTGTAAAAGCTTTGTGAGCAGCTCGGTATCCCGGGCTGCCGCCAGTTTTTCGATCGGAAAGCTCCCCTGGCAAAGGGCTCTGATGATCAGGGCCCGGTTGCTGATGCTCTTTGAACCGGTAAGGCTTAGTTCGCCGGTAAGCTCCCGGCTTTTCTTACGAATTGTATAGGGCATGTATCAAAGGGTGTTGTAAAGGCTGGGGTAAGGGCTGCAAAACCTGCAGAGGACACTGCCTACTGCTAATTGCACGCTGCAAACTGTTGAGCGTAGCGAAACACGCCTGGGCACACTGCCAACTGTCCCTGCCCGCCAAATCGCAAATCCTAGATGCCTGAATCGTAAATCTCAATTTACATCATTTAGGATTTTCGATTGAGGCATTTACGATTTAGGATTTTCGCCGGCTCCTGACTAAACTGCAAACTGCAAACTGATTTCAGCCGCCGAAGCCCATAGGGCGTAGGAGGCTACTGCCTACTGAACGCTAGTCCACCAGATCGCGATACTGGCTGAGAAGCTCGTCGGTGGTATGCTTCCTGTCTTCTTTTTTATCGACATTATCGGGGTTCACCGTTTCCACCGCCTCCACTACCTCCAGCGACTGCAGGGCCCGGATAAACTGCAGGAAAGCTCTTTCTTTTCCTTCTTTTATGCGAATACGATATTCCATGGTATTATTTTTACGTATGACACGTTTTTCGATTTGGCAGATGCCCCCTTAAAACAGAGGAAGGGGAAGAGCCTCACTCCTCCTCTTCCCTGTCCTGGGGTTTACCGTTGAAGATTCCGGTTTTCGGAACCTTTCGTTCTTCTTCTTCTCCTTTCCGCTGGCCGCGCATCTCCTCATCAGAACGCTCGTAGGCCCTGATGATCTCTTTTACCAGGCGGTGGCGCACCACGTCTTCCGCATCCAGGTAGATGGCCTCTATGCCATCGAGGTGTTCCAGCAAGTCTATAGACCGGCGCAGGCCGGACTTCTGGTGGAACGGCAGGTCGATCTGCGAAAGGTCACCGGTAATGATGCACTTGGCGGAGGGGCCGAGGCGCGTCAGGAACATTTTCAACTGCATGGTCGAGCAGTTCTGGGCTTCGTCGAGAATGATGAAGGCATTGTCCAGCGTACGGCCCCGCATGAAGGCCAGCGGAGCGATCTCGATCACCCGGGTGGCCATAAACTGCTGCAGCTTCTCGGCGGGCAGCATGTCATCCAGGGCATCGTAGAGCGGGCGCAGGTAAGGGTCGATCTTCTCTTTGAGATCTCCGGGCAGGAAGCCCAGGCTCTCCCCTGCTTCCACGGCGGGGCGGGTAAGGATGATTTTTTTGGCCAGGCGGTTCTTCAGCGCCTTTACGGCCAGGGCAACGGCGGTATAGGTCTTTCCTGTACCCGCCGGGCCCACGGCAAAGACGATATCGTTGTCTTCGGAGGCTTCGATCAGCCTTTTCTGATTACGTGTTTTGGCTTTTATCTGGCGGCCGTTGCGGCCGTGCAATATGGTCTTGTTGCCCCGGCTGCTGCTGCCCAACTTAGACTCGAAGGGGTTCGTACCCTTTATCAGGTCCTGCACCATCTGAACCGGCAGTTCTTCGTGCTCTTTGAGCAAACGAACCATCAGTTCAAATTTGTTCTTCGCCTTTTGGGTGAATTTTTTATCGCCCACGAGTTTGAGGCTGCTGCCGCGAGAGGTGATGGTGACGTCGGGAAAGGCTTGCCGGAGAAGATTCAGTTTCACATTATTTTCACCGTACAATTCAACGAGATCTACTTCGCTGACGGTCAGAATGATTTCACTCAATATTTGGTTCCCCTTTTTTGGTGAATGAATTGGTTTAAGTTTTACCATATTCTGGAAGAATACTTAGGTTTCTTCCACATTACATTACAACAACTCAACCCCCGGGCCTGCTAAAAAGTTCAGCACCGCAGCAGGGATTAAGAGCCTCTTAACGATAGGACAAAAGTACGGATAATAAGGCGAAGGCCAAAGGCATATCTACCAGGGATTTCATTTCTTTCCGGCCTGTAGTTTGGCCTTTCCCGAAATTTAAGCCTATTTTAGCCCATTAATGAGTTCAGCTATGCCAATAGTGACCCTGACCACTGACTTCGGATGGCAGGACCAGTACCTGCCCATGATCAAGGGCGCCATGCTTCGTGAACACCCGGCGCTCAATATCGTAGACATCTCCCATGGCATCCCTAACTACGACATCGTCCAGGCGGCCTACCTCTTC
Organism: uncultured Phaeodactylibacter sp.; assembly: GCA_964454855.1. Classification (GTDB taxonomy): domain Bacteria; phylum Bacteroidota; class Bacteroidia; order Chitinophagales; family Saprospiraceae; genus CAYVVK01. Next base: position 7,321 of record CAYVVK010000237.1, read on the forward strand.
CGCCATACCTGGCGCAGCTTCCCGGAGGGCAGCATCCACCTGGTCAGCGTCAATGACTATTACAGCTCCAGCCCCCGCTTCCTCGCCACCAGCTATGACAAGCACTTTTTTATCGCTCCCGACAATGGCATCTTCACCCTCATCTTTGAAGAACTGCCCAAACACTTCTACGAACTGGAGTACGATGCACAGGCTGCCTTCCCCCTGCAGCAGGTATACGCCCGGGCTGTCGGCTACCTCGCTCATGAAAAGCCCCTGCTGGAGATCGGCATGCCCGCCGAGCCCATCGAACAACGCATTACCCTGCAGCCGGTCATCAGCCATTCTCAGATCCGCGGCTCGGTCATCTACATCGATAATTATGAGAATGCCGTCACCAACATCAGCCGTGCCCTGTTCGAACAGGTGAGCGGGGGCCGTAAATTTTCCCTCTACTTTAAACGGCACGACCCCATCGAGCGGCTGAGCACCCACTATCAGGAAGCCAGCGTAGGGGCCCCGCTCTGCCTGTTCAATTCGGCGGCACACCTGGAAATTGCCGTCAACATGGGCAAGGCCGCTACCCTGCTGGGGCTGAAAGTTGAAGACAGCGTGCAAATTGACTTCCACCTATGATCAAACGCATCGTGAAACTTACCTTCCAGCCCGGTAAGGCCGAGGCCTTCCTCGCCATTTTTGACGAAAGTAACCCGCAGATCCGCCAGTTTCCCGGTTGCCTACACCTGGAACTGCTCCGCAATACCGATCCCGACAACATCTTCTTCACCTACAGCTTCTGGGAAAGCGAAGCCGCCCTGGAACGCTACCGAAAATCTGAAACCTTTCGCTCTACCTGGGAGCGCACTAAGGTGCTGTTCGCGGAGAGGCCGGAGGCCTGGAGCGTGGTTGCAGTGGGCAGTATGCAGTGAGCAAGCCTACTGCATACTGCATACTGTCTTACACCGTTCCCTTATTCCGCTGCCGCCACACAGAGATGATGAGCCGAAAGGGAAAGGCCACCGAGCTTATGATGCTGGCGGTGGCAAACAGCAGCATTTCGCTTCTGATATAGTCGATCATGTTGTTCCGGCGGTTGTAGGGCAGCTTGCCGACGACCGCATCCAGGCCCTGCTCATCCAGGAAGGTTTGGAAGTAATTTAGGCCCTGTACGAGATAGAAAATAAAAGGGATAAAAACGAAAATGAGTGCGGCCTTGAGGATTTGCCGCCGGGCCAGGAAGGTGTGCGGCAGCAGGAACAGGTAACGCGTTACCGTAATGGCCGTTACGATATAGATGATATTGAGTTGAAGAAAAGGATATTTTCCCACGCTGTTTACAATGGGCAGCAACACGGCTACTGCCACCAGGGCGGTGAATATCCAGAAAATCAGTTCGAGCAAAACCTTTCTATCCATGTCCTGAATTTTATGGCCCAAAAGTAGGCTTTTGCTGGCATACAAAACACAGATTAGCGGAATGGGTTCGAATGCCGGTATTTTGATGGAGCAGTTTTCCGGTTTTAGTACGATAACGGCTGCTTTATCGGTAAAAAAATGCCGACCTTTGATGGCCTATGGCGAAAAACAAGGACATTTCGATCATCTACGGCAGGCATCCGGTAGTAGATGCCATTAAGGCGGGAACGCCCATTGAAAAGGTCATGTTGCAACAGGGCATACGCGGAGAAATGGAAAAGGAATTGCGGCACCTCTGCCGGGAGGCCAACGTTCCGCTGCAGGTGGCGCCCAAAGAACGCCTGAACCGCATCGTGCGGGGCAATCACCAGGGAGTTATCGCCTTACAGGGACTGATCCGCTATTACCTGCTGGAGGATGTGCTTCCCGGCATCTGGGAGCGCTCGGAGGTGCCCCTGCTGGTGCTGCTGGACAG
>CAYVVK010000238.1:0-6927 GCA_964454855.1 uncultured Phaeodactylibacter sp.
GCTGTAGTTCTCTCCCAGCTCGCCCGGGTCGGGAAGTACGGCTTTCAGGAATTCCAGGGGAACGACGTCTATACCTTTGTACTTTACCGGCTGAATACCCGCCATGCCGATATTCTGGATCACGCGCAGATGGGTGAGGTATTCATCGCCGAAGGTCATCCAGAAGCGAGCGCGCTTCAGGCTGGGGAAGTTCTTCACCAGGGATTCCAGCTCTTCGTGATAGATGAGGTAGGATTTCTTGGGGCCAATGTCCGGATAGGTGACCATCTTGCTGATTTCATGCGGCTCCGTCTCTTTCCATTCCCCATTTTCATAGTACTTTCCCTTCTGGGTGACCTCGCGAATGTTGATCTCCGGGTTGAAATTGGTGGCAAAGGCCTTGCCATGCTCGCCGGCATTGCAGTCCACGATGTCGAGATAGTGGATCTCATCGAAGTGGTGTTTGGCGGCGCGGGCGGTAAAGACGCTGGTCACGCCGGGGTCAAAGCCGCATCCGAGCACTGCCAGCAGGCCCTTGTCCCTGAATTTGTCCTGGTAGGCCCACTGCCAGCTGTATTCGAACTTGGCGACCTCCTTAGGTTCGTAATTTGCGGTGTCCAGGTAGTGGACATCTGTTTCCAGGCAGGCATCCATGATGGTGAGGTCCTGGTAAGGCAGGGCCACGTGAATGACGATCTCCGGGCCGAAGGAACGGATGAGCTGCACCAGTTCGGGTACGTTGTCGGCATCCACTTTAGCCGTTTGTATCTTCTGATGGCCGGTATCCTTTTTGACATCCGCGACGATGGCGTCGCATTTGGATTTGGTCCGGCTGGCCAACATGATCTCTGAAAAAACTTCGGGATGCTGGGCGCATTTGTAGGTGACTACCCGCCCTACGCCGCCAGCACCGATAATAAGGACTTTTGACATAATAGCGTTCAGGTTTTGAATATTTAAGTATTTTGGGCCGTGCAAGATAACACTTTTACACAACGTGAAAAGGCCGGGAAATGATCAGTCCGAACGCCTTTAATATTTCACTGACATCATGAGTAAAGCCGAAAAGATCAAAAACTTCGACCCCAACGGTGTGGGCTTAAAAAACGGGCATTTCATCGGCCTGCCCTTCACCGAGGAAGAGGCGGAAGTCGTCCTTCTGTCTGTCCCCTGGGATGTGACCACCTCTTATTCCAAAGGTACAGCCGGAGGCCCTCAGAACATACTCGATGCCTCTCCTCAGCTCGACCTGCTGGATTACGACGTGCCGGATGCCTGGAAGATGGGGCTCTACCTGCGCCCTGCAGATGAAAAATGGATGGAACAGAATCAGGCGCTGCAAAAACGCTCGGAGCAATACATCGATTTTCTGGAGAATGGCGGCGACCCTTCCCGGGATAAGGCCATGCAGGAAATACTGGAGGAGATCAACCGGCAGAGCGAACAGTTGAAGAACTGGGTAAAAAAGCAAAGCCAGGCCCTACTGGACAAAGGCAAGCTCGTAGGCGTAGTAGGTGGGGAGCACAGTGTCCCCCTGGGGCTGCTGGAAGCCCTGGCCGAGCGCAATAACGAATTCGGCATCCTGCAGATCGATGCGCATATGGACCTGCGCCGGGCCTACGAAGGCTTTACCTACTCCCATGCCTCCATCTCCTATAATGCCCTGCAATTGGACAGTGTCGTTCAACTCACTCAGGTGGGTATCCGCGATTTCTGCGAGGAGGAACTGCAGGTGGCACGGGAGAGCAAGATCACAGAAACTTTTTTCATGCACGATATCCGCCGCCGCCAGTACCGCGGCCATTCCTTTAGCCATATCTGCGGAGACATCATCCGAGGCCTGCCCGATCAGGTGTACATCAGTTTCGACATCGACGGGCTGGATCCCAGGTACTGCCCCAATACCGGCACGCCCGTGCCCGGCGGCCTGGAGTTTGACGAAGCGGCCTACCTGCTCAAACGCCTCATCGACGCCGATATCGAGATCATCGGTTTCGACCTCTGCGAAGTGGCCGGCCAGGGCCATGAGTGGGATGGCAATGTGGGCGCACGGGTGCTGTATAAACTGGCTAATTTGCTGGGGGCTAGCCGGGGGAGGTTGTAGGATTGTTGTATTGTTATATTGTTCTGTCCACCTACTTAGCATTATAATATATTGATAACCTATTGATTATTGCGACTGTTGAGCGCACAGCGAAACCCGTATGAATAAACTCTCTTCTGCAAACTTAAAGGTATGGGTACCGGGGTTTACTGCCGACTGCAACTAGTGCTTTGGGAGTTAATTAATTGACAGGTAGTTGGTGTTATAATAGATTGATAACTTGTTGATTATTTCGACTGCCCACTGTCAACTATTTACTGCCGACTGCACTAGAGTGGTTTTGGAGCTTACAGGAGTCAAAAGAAAGAGAGGGAAATTACAAAGCCAGCTATCATTGCGGCAGAGTACAGCAGGTACCAGCGCAGGTCGGTATACTGGCCCAGGCCGATGCCGAATTTGCGGTACAGGTACCAGCACAGCAGGATCTTTTCCAGGGTATAGGCCGCTACGGTGCCAATGGCGATGCCCGCCAGCCCCAGGAATTGCACCAGCAGGAAGCTGAGGCCGATATTAACCGCCAGTTCCAGCAGGGAGATGTAGAAGATCATGCGGTTGGCGTTGAGGCCCACCAGGATGGTGCGGGAAAATATGAGCCGGCTGACGGTGACGAGCAAAAAAATGTTGAAGATCAGGGCGCTCTCCTGAAAATCCTCGTTGAAGAGCAGGGGGAAGAGCCAGTGGCTCGTAAGCACCAGGAAAATGGACAGAGGGAACAGGAAGTGAAACAGCCGGCGTGATTTCTCTCTAATGGTTAGCAGCGCCTGTTGCAGGTTTTCCGCTACTTCAGGCAGCAGGGCTGAGCCGAAGGCATTGGTGAGGGCCAGTGCCAGGGGCAGTTCGCGGGCTCCATAGCGAAAAATGGCGAATATCTGTTCGTCTCCCCGGTACTGGAAATTGACCAGCCAGTTGTCAAAAGTCTGATTGAAGCTGCCCATGAGGGCGTAGAGCATGAGCGGCACTGAAAGGGAGGCCCACTGCAGGATCAGGGACATCTGCAGGCGAAAGCGGGCATGCCGCCAGATGATCACCAGCAACCACAACTGCTTGGCCACCCCCAGGGCGATCAGAGCAAAAAAGCTCCACTGCAGGCCGTAGCCCAGAAAAACAGGCAGCAGAACGGCCACTATCTGCAGGCCAAAGGAGAAAATGCCGAAGGCGAGAATTTTCCCCGGCTTGCGCAGCAGCAGATAGAAATTCTCCACCAGATAGGAAGGGACATTTAACCAGAGGAAGGCGGCAAATAGTTCATAGTAGCCGAGTTCTGCCTGGCCGGCGAGAGCCAGCAGCACACCCTCTTTGCCCAGCAGCATGATCAGCAACACCAGCGTGCTCAGGGCCACGAAGCAGAGGTAAGCATTGAAGAGGAAGGCCGGACGTTGTGCTTCCGGCAGCTGCGGATAGCGCGCCAGAAAGCCCTGCATGAGGCCCGTGACCCAGAAGGTAGTCAGGGTGAAGCCGATGTACAGCAGCATTTCATAGATCCCGATCTCTGCCGTACTCAGGGAGCTTTTCGCCAGCAGGATGGCGATGAGAATGGCGGCTCCCTGCCGCATGAGATGAAAGGCCTGAAGCGCCCTTACATTAGACCGGTAGAGAAAATGGAAGAATTTCAGCTTTTAACCGGCTTTTCCTCATCCTTGAATACCACGCCGTAATTGGCCAGCTCATCGAGTACCGGTTCGTATACTTCCTTCATCACAGGAATATTGACCCCCGTGGAAGTGATCTTGCCTTCCATGACCAGCTTGACGAATATGCCCATGGGCAGGCCCACCAGGCGCGACATGGCCGTGTCGTCGGCGCCTTCTCCTTTCATCACCAGAGTAGAGGTCATTTTTTTCTTTTCGCCCTTCAGCTCGTACTCGAATTCGTGCTGCATGATGATCATGTCCTTGTCTTTGGGCTTGAGCTTCCACTTGTCGAGCAGCAGGCCCTCGAGGATGAGGGCGGGGGTGGCATTGCCAACCCTGATCTTCTTCTTGCGGAACAGGCCCAGCCAATCCAGTTTTTTCATGACCTCCGAATCGGTATCTTCCCCGATCAGCTGGGCGATGCGGTCTTTGACCGAGCCGGTAGTGTTTTCCGGGTTGATAAAGCCCTCCATAAATTCGTGATAGGTCAGTTTGCCGGAATCGACGATGGGGTAACCGCCGTCCGTCAGGCCGATCTTCACCAGGGCATTCCAGGCATCACAGAAACCGCTGTGGCGGATGGTGCCCCGCATTATATTAGGTATGCCTTCCAGGCCGTAAACCTCGCGGTAGAGGAGAGAATCCCGGTTGGCGTACACCTCGTATTTTCCCATATCCGGTACATCGATGGTGCGGTATTCCTCAAAAAGCCTGTTGTAGGGTATGAACTTGAACTTCCCGTCTTCCAGATACTGAGCGGTACCCTGCCCGGAAAGTACCACATTGCGGGGGTTCCAGGTAAATTTGTAGTTCCAGGGGTTGTCATCGCTTTCGGGAGCTACCAGGCCTCCGGTATAGGAGCGGAAGGCCGTAATTTTTCTTCCCTTGCTTTTGATATCCGCGATCTGCCTCATGGCCGACATATGGTCGATGCCGGGATCCAGCCCCATTTCTCCCATGAAGATGAGTTCTCGGTCGCGGGCCTCATCTCCCAGGCGGTACATTTCCTGCGAGACGTAAGAAGCGGTAATGAGGTGTTTTTTGAGCTTGATGCAATCGTGTGCGACCTCCAGGTGCAGATGGGCCGGCAGGAGAGAAACGACCACGTCTGCCCTACCGATCAGTTCACGGCGGTCATTGGTCTTCAGGACATCCAGCCAGGTGCCCCGCCCGTTGGGATGGCCGGCGACCTTGGCGTCCGCCAGCCTGGGGTCGGAATCTGCTACGGTGACAAACCAGTTATTCTCTTTGGCCTTCTCCAGCACGTATTTTATACAAGCAGTTGCCGAACGGCCCGCGCCGATAATCAATATGCTGTTCATAAGTTGGTTTTGTCTATTTATTAAGGTAATTTGCCTACTAAACAACAGGCTCACGGGCCTGTTTTCAATGGGCGCAATATAGTATTTTATTTATTCCGTTTTAAGCGATGAAAGAAATAACCCTCAGCACAAAAATACAGGCCTACGAATCAGCGGCAGAACTGCCTTCCGAGTACCGGGAGCTCATGGAAACTGCCCATGCTGCCCTGGAAGATTCCTATGCCCCCTACTCAAATTTCAAGGTGGGCGCCGCGCTGCTGCTCGACAATGGCCAAGTGGTCAAAGGCGCCAACCAGGAGAACGCCGCCTACCCCATGTGCCTGTGCGCCGAGCGGGTTGCGCTGGGCGGTGCGGCGTCGCGCTTTCCCGGCCAGGTGGTTCAGGCCATGGCCATCACGGTACACAACCCCAAGAAAAAGATTGCCCAGCCTGCCGCTCCCTGCGGGGCCTGCCGCCAGGTGATCAGCGAAACGGAAGACCGGCAAAAGCGGCCCATTACCCTGCTGCTTCAGGGCTCGGAAGGCGAAGTTTACCTGATCGAGTCCGGCAAAGCCCTCCTTCCGCTGAGCTTCCACGGCGGTTATCTTTGAGTGCTGGGCCAGCGGCTCTGCTTTTCCCCGTATTCCATCTTGCCTATGTGTAATTCCCGGCGCTCATGCCTGCGATCTTCAAAGAAATGCCGTAGGGTAAAAGCCGAAGAGGTAAAGGCAATATCGTTCCAGGGGACCTCCGATTCTTCGAACAGCCGGACTTCCAGCGACTCCTCCCCCACTCCAAAATCTGGCGGGTCCAGTTCTCCCAGGAAATGAATATACACCTGATTGATATGGGGAATGCTGAATACGGCATGCAGGCCGAGTATGCTGACCTTGGCCTGCGTCTCTTCCCATACTTCCCGCAGCGCCCCCTGCTCTACTGTTTCCCCGTTTTCCATGTAGCCGCTCGGTACGTTCCAGTATCCCCTGCGCGGTTCGATCGACCTTTTGGCCAGCAATACCTTTCCCTCCCATACGGGCAGGCAGCCGGTGACAATCTTGGGGTTGGAATAATGGATGGTGCTGCAGTTACCGCAGACAAAGCGGGAGCGGTTGTCTCCTTCCGGCACGCGAAACTCCAGTTGATCTGACCCACAATGGCTGCAAAAATTCATTTTTTCTCTGTTTCCCGTTCATAACGAACGCGCTGTAGGATGGCGTCTCCAAAAATACTGAGGCCGGCGTTGAAAACGACGAGGGCTGCTGTGCCGTACCACACCCAATACCAGGTGTCGGCGCCACCGTATTTGGCCATGGCCGCCTCAGCGATCAGGCAGGCGCCGAAGCCCACAAGCACCAGGCCCAGAGGGGCACGTATTAACCACCTTCTGTAATATCTATTCATTCCTTCATTCCTTCATTCCTTCCTCCCCTATAAACCCTGATGGCCCGCTCCAGGTCTTCCGGCGTATCGATGCCGATGGTTTCCTCTTCTGTGAGGTTGACGAAGATGGAATAGCCTTCCTCCAGCCAGCGCAGCTGTTCCAGGGATTCCCACTGTTCGAGCTTTCCGGGCGGCAGGGCTGCCAGTTCCATCAGGGCATCCCGTCGGAACCCATACAGGCCGATGTGCTTGTAGAATGCTCCGGAGGCCGGCCAGCTTTCCTTCGGCACCTGGCGCAGATGGGGAATGGCGCTGCGGCTGAAATAGATGGCCAGCTGCTGCCTGTTGAAAACAACCTTCACCACATTGGGGTTGAACAACTCCTTCTCCTGCACCAGTTGCCTGGCGAGAGTGCTTATCTGCACGGGTTTTCCCCGCGCCAGCGGCTCCACCACCATATCGATCTGGCCTGGCGCTATAAATGGCTCATCCCCCTGAATGTTCACCACTATGTCTACATTGTCCATACTCC
>CAYVVK010000238.1:6937-9139 GCA_964454855.1 uncultured Phaeodactylibacter sp.
CCCTGCCACTTCCGCGCAACGCTCCGTGCCGGTTTGGTGGCTGCTGCTCGTCATCATCACCTGGCCGTCAAAAGCCTCTACTGCCTCTACAATACGCTGGTCGTCAGTAGCTACTATCACCTCATCCAGGCGGCGGGCCTTCATGGCCTGTTCGTATACCCGCTGAATGACCGATTTGCCGGCGATCATGGCCAGGGGCTTTCCGGGGAAACGCGTGGAAGCATAGCGCGCCGGGATTATTCCTACTCTTTTCATGCGAAACCGGGCCTTTTTATTTTAATTTCCGTCAAAGTAAGCCATTTTACGGAACTTAGGAAAAAGCGAAAACTGTTGTTTTCTAAAGCCTTACCTTCGGGTACTCCTATTTTGTCACTATGTGAAACTACAACAAGTTCAAAACACTATGAGGAAATTCTTGTTCTTCGCGCTGCTATTTTTCTCCATGCAGCTGTCCGCCACCGGCGACAGCCTGCAGTATCTGATACCCTCCGACACCATCATGCTGCACGTCGGCCAGTTTGAAGAGAAGTACTTCGAACACATTATGGAGCCCAAGCAGACCTTATATTCACTGGCGCGTTTCTATGGCCTGTCGGTGGAGGAACTGTACTACTTCAACCCCGGCCTGAAGAACGGGAACGTCCCCATAGGCATGGCGGTGCGGGTGCCCATTCCCAACCTGGCCATCAAACGCTACCAAAACCCGGGCTTCGCCCCCGGTGAGCACGTCCCGGTTTACTATATCGTAAAAAAGGGAGACACCATGTTCCGCATCTCCAAGGTATACTTCCGTATGCCGATAGAAGAGCTGATGATGCGCAACCATATGGCGGACCATACCCTGAAAACCGGGCAGCAACTACACGTAGGCTGGCTGAGCATCCACGGCGTGCCCGACAGCCTGCGGCAACATGCCGGAGGGCCCATGGCGCGCCGCATTGCTGCCCTGAAGAAGATCTACCAGTATGAGATGGCCGGCAAGAAGGAACTGGAAGGCCAGGGTGTGGCCTTCTGGAAAAAAGACAGCGGCAAAGACTCCGACCTGTACGCCATGCACCGCAGCGCGGAGATCAATTCCATCTTACAGATCACCAACCCCATGACCCGGCGCACCATATACGCTCAGGTAGTGGGCAAGATACCGGAAACGGCTTACCGCAATGATGTGGTGGTGGTCGTTTCTCCCCTGGCAGCTAAATTACTCGGCGCTATCGACGCCAGGTTTTTCGTTAAGGTGAAATATCACCGATGAGGCCCTCTGTTCCTACCCCACCCCGCTGAGCTACCGCATGGAGAGCCCAGGCGTCCAATATTTCATTTTCGTGGCCGGTACATGCACAAATTTTAAATACCTTTGCAGCAACAATGAAAAGCTGAAACTCATGAACTATCATAAGAACATCCTGGAAACCATAGGCAACACCCCCCTGGTGCAACTCCACAAAGTGGTGGCGGAGGTCCCTGCCCTGGTACTGATGAAAGTAGAAACCTTCAACCCGGGCCATTCCATCAAAGACCGCATGGCCATCAAGATGCTGGAAGATGCAGAGGCTCACGGTGACATTAAGCCGGGAGGCACCGTCATCGAATGCACCTCAGGAAATACCGGCATGGGCCTTGCGCTGGGTGCGGCGGTTAGAGGATATAAGTGTATTTTTACCACCAGCGACAAACAATCCAAGGAAAAGATCGACCTGCTGAAGGCCATGGGCGCCGAGGTCATTGTCTGCCCGACCAACGTGGAGCCCGATGACCCCCGCTCCTACTACTCCGTAGCCCGCCGGTTGAGCGAGGAGATCCCCAACTCCTTCTGGTTCAACCAATACGACAACCTCTCCAACCGCCAGGCCCATTACGAAAGCACCGGCCCCGAGATCTGGGAGCAGACCCAGGGCAAGGTCACCCACCTGGTGGTGGGTGTGGGAACCGGCGGCACCATCTCAGGTACCGGCAAATACCTCAAAGAGCAGAACCCCGGCGTAAAAGTGTGGGGCATCGATACCTACGGTTCGGTCTTCAAAAAATACCACGAAACCGGAGAGTTCGACACCAAGGAGATCTATCCCTACATCACGGAAGGTATAGGCGAAGACATCCTGCCTAAGAACGTGGACTTCAGCGTGATCGATTACTTCGAAAAGGTCACCGACAAGGACGGCGCCCTCAAGAACGCCGCGGGCCATGCCTTCTACAACACGTCCC
>CAYVVK010000239.1:0-9106 GCA_964454855.1 uncultured Phaeodactylibacter sp.
CGCAGATACCGTCGGCCAGCTGGCGGGGATGCCGCCTTCCTCGCAGGAGGGGATCAGGACCTCCATGTCGCCGGGGCCCGATATGACGGGAGCGCGGCTGTCCGGCACTTCGATCTCAAAAGTAAAGGTAGCCGTATTATCGTATTCATCAGTAGCCTCGATCGTGACGACATTAGTGCCTTTTGCAGCAAATACGTACAGGTCGAAAGCGCCGTCCTGCCCTACCGGAACGTACTGTACGGAGGGAGCCAGGCCATCCAGGCTGTTCTCAACAGTGATGAAGATGTCCTCATCTTCAATACCACAGTTGTCGGTGACGGAAATACTGTACACCAATTGAACTCCACATTCGCCCTCTGGCGACTGGTAGGTATGGGAGGAATTATTGGAAATGGCGCCGTCGACAGGAGAAACAACACTGATGACGGGCGCTACACTTTCCGGGGTTGGGTGTATGAGCACTTCTGCCGGATCGGTAAGTGCCTGGCAAAGGCCGAGGCAGGAGCTGGCAGCTGCTTCAAGCGAATACCCGTTATCAACGGCGTTCTGCAGACAGGCAACATCCGCTTCGTTGGCGGCATATGCGTACACGTAGTAAGGTGCGGCCGCGCCGGGGGCAGAGCTGAAGTAGGTTTCCAGTTCTGCTTCCGTAGCAAAGTGGCCGGCCAGGCTGCCGTCAAAGACAACCAGAAAGCCTTTCTCTACGCCATCGGTCCCGGATTCGGAAAAGTCGACCAGGTTACCCTGGCAGATGACGTCGGGTTCGGCTGTGATCTCGCCGGCAACAGCTGCCGGGTGGATCAGGACCTCTATCGGTTCGCTAAGCAGGTAGCAAACATTGAGGCATGATCCTGCCATTGCTTCCAGGGTAAGGCCATTGTCCACTGCATTTTGTATGCAGGCTTCGTCGGCATCATCAGCTGCAAAAGCGTGTATGATGTAGGGGCCTGAGCTGGCAGCTGCCGTGCTGAAGTAGGCCTCCAGAGAAGCTTCCGTAACAAAATATCCGATTAGGCTTCCGGTATGCGACACTAAGAACCCGGTTTCCGAACCCGCGGTTGCGCCGGAGGCGGTGATGTCCACCCCGTCACCTTCGCAGATGATGCCCGGATCAGCAGCAAGTTCATCAGCCTGTTCGGTGATGCAGTCCGACTCGAAAGAGCCGACGTCAACAACACCGCCCGGATCGAGGATACGAGGTTCGCCGCGCTGATCGGCCGTAATGCCTGCCGGGATGAGGCCGTTGCTGCCGGCATGGCGGGCCGGGCTTCCGCCAAGAAGGGCATGGGTCAGCGTAGGCCCGCCATTGTCCGCCAGCGGCGCCAGTTTGGGGTCGGTATCGTTCTGGTCCCCATCTCCGTAGAAGGAGGGGCAGCTTCCATCGCTGGAGATGTTGTACCCATCCGATATGATATCGGCCTTGATATCCGCATGGATGCCACAGTTATCGCCGGAAGCGGCTGCCAGGATGGAGTTGCTGAGCGTGATCTCGCCAAAAGCGGCGAAGATCGAGCTACCCTTATCGCCGGCATTATTTTCCGCAATGGTGCTCAGGCTGATATCAATGGTTCCCCCTGCGGCGTATACACCACCGCCGTGTACGGCAGGGCCGTTGCCGGAGATGGTAGAGTTCGTGATCTCTGTACTGTGCAGGGAATAGATACCGGCGCCGAACAAGGCCTGGTTGCCGGAGATGGTGCTGTTGAGCACTACGAGGCTGGTGCTCTCACTGGTAAAGATACCACCACCGTGTTTGGCCTGGTTGCCGGATACACTTACCTTATCCAGGGCCAGAGAGCCGAGGTTGTAGATGCCGCCGCCTTCCGTTTTTGAATTGCCATTGGTGATGGCCAGGTTTTCCAGCTTTACTACAGTGTTTAAGGCAATGCTCAGCGGGCGCCAGGCGCCGTCGCCGTCAATTTTCTTAGTGATCGTCAGGTCGGCGCCGCTCGTGATGAGCAGTTCCACGCCGGCATTCGCATTATCTATCGTTTTCGTGTTGGCCGTCAACACGATGTCTTCGGCCACAGTGATCACGTAGGTGCCTGCCGTCGTTTCGGCATTAAAGCACCCTATGGCCTCGTTCAGCTCGGCCTCCGTGGTGGCCGTAGCCGGGAAGCCACAAACCATTTCGGCCATTTCGGCCGCCAATGGCGGTGAAGCGGGCGCCGTTGCCAGCTCCATATTCGTCATCATGTTCAGGACGAGGGCGAATATGGACAGGCCGGAAAACCCGAAAATATATTTATGGAGTAAAATCGTCTTCATGAGAAGTTTGTTTTAATCATTAAAGGATCAGGAGCCGGCCGCTTAAATACCTTCTCCTCCGTCTGTCCGCACGTGAACGTTGATGCCCAGCATGGCGGAACCGTCTACCGTGCTGTCGCAGTCTTCGTCTATGCCGACGAGCACATTAAACTGAGCATTCCCCTTAACCCCCATGGCAGTGTATTGGAAACAGAACACTGCCCAATCATTACCTGAGGCCAGCAGGACGGGCGAGGTTCCCGTTACGCCTTCCGGGCTGAATTCACTGCCGCGCGGCACGATGCCGACCGGGTGGCCGTCGGGATTGAAGCTGGTCGCGCCACAATCCACATTCCATTCCACTCTGACCACCACAAAATCACCCACTACATAGTTGTTGTTGGAGAAGGAGGAAGTCCAACCAATGGTTTGAGCGCCATTGACGGCGGAGTTCGAGTTATTAGAGACGATATTGCCGTCCCAGGAAACGGTTACATCCTGCGTCAGCACATCCGTATCGCTGTCGTCATCCGTTACGGTAAGCTCAACCGTATAAGTGCCGGGGGCGAGGTAGGTATGAGAAGTAGTCACGCCGGATCCGGTATTGCCATCCCCGAAATCCCAGTCGTAGCTGACGATCGTGCCGTCTACATCCGCGGATGCGGAAGCATCGAGTGCGATGTCGAGTGCTTTGTCAGAAACTGTAAAGGAGGCCATAGGAGGCACATTGACTGCGGGGTCGAACACGCCAATTGTCTGAGTGACGCTGTTCGTAGCGCCTTCGTCATCCTCCACAGTCAGCGTAACATTGTAGAAACCGCCGGTAGCGTAAGTATGGGTTGGCGGAGTGACACCGCTGGCAGCGGGGCTTCCGTCACCGAAATCCCAGCTGTAGCTGACGATGCTGCCGTCGGGGTCGGTGGAAGTGCTGGCGTCAAAGTCACAGTCCAGCCCTACGCAATTGTCGGTAAAGGCAGCTACGGGTGGTTCGTTCACGTCGGTCAGTTCATATTCACCGAGCACCTGCTGCTGGATGAGAGCACCTTCAAATGGTGTGCCCACCAGGTTTGGGTTGGGGTCGGGAGCGTAGAACTCGGCGCTGGGCCGGAAGCCGGCCATGGCCAGGATGAAGCCGAAGTTGTCCTGGAAGTTCATCACCGTCGGGGCATCGCCCGGCTGGTTAAGGATCACGTATTCGATCTCTTCCAGGGTTGTAGGCGTCAGCCAGGTGGCGGCGTCCGGATTACCAATAGTATTAGGCAGATACCCGATAGTCTGGCCCACGAGATTAGGGTGAGCATATTCCAGTTCGCGCTGGTCGGAAGCGTCGAAGGAGCGCGCCAGGCCATCTGTGCCCACATATTGCATTTGCACATTTGAAGTATTCAGTACATTCTGCGCCAGTTTCAACAAAGCACCACGGAAATCGCCGAACTCCATGCGGATGCGTACAGATTGGGTCTCACCGGGAGGCAGGCCCAGGCGCTGAGAGATGTTGCCCGGCACGAGATAGCCGTCTTCATCGATCAGGATAGCGGGATCGCCGGCGCAGGCGGCGTCGGCGTCGGGGTCGAGGTCGAACAAACCGCTCTTGACGCAGATGAAGTTCTCATTGCCCCTTAATATGGGCGAGAACGGGCCGTTCTTCTTAACGGACTCCAGCCAGTAAGTCACCGGGTCGATCCCGCAATCTTCATGCGGAGTGCCGTCGGTAGGGCAGGGAGTAGGAGCTACGTGCACCTGGCCGGGATCCACCGGATCAGGTTCGCGCCCGGCATCGGCGTCCGTCCAGACCATCTGGCCGAAGAGCAGGCCGTTGCCGATCACATTCGGAAAGTGGCCGATGCCCAGGGTTGCGTTCCAGCAGGCGGCGTCGTCGAGGCTCAGGCAGGGCGTCAGGCTGTTGTCCAGCCGGATATCGCGCCGGTCCTGGGTCGTTCCGTCCAATATCCCTATATCGGCCAGGCCGCGTTCTTTAGTTTGATAATTGAAAGCGGTCAGGTAGCTATCCAGGAAGGGGTTGCCGGATTTGCAATCCGCCGGATCGTCAATTCCCGGTTCCCATCCTGGCGGGCAACCGCTGGTATTGGTGATGTCTATGGTGAACATGATGGCGTCACCACCGTTGATGCCTTCGCCTTCGATCACTTCCAGGTCTCTGAAAACGCCGACAGCGGAAGATTCCAGTTGTGCTCCCGGTTGCGGGCCGCCCGGGTCGATCTCAGGGATCACTTCTTCCAGTATCTTTTCGGCATCCGTCGTGTTGACGGTCGCCGTATATTGATCAGCGGTGCCCAGGGTGCCGTAAGAGCCGGCCGTCATTTGCCGGGTCACAGTGCCGTCACCGTTGTCGATATAAAACTCAGCGATAGGGACGTAGGGCCGGCCGGCGCAGTTCTCACAGAGCACGTCATAGGGCTGGCTGGGCCGGGTGTCGGTAGGGGTCTCACCGTCTATTGTATTGACATCCGGCACAAAGTCATTATCCGGGTCGTAGAACTCGCCGAATCCCTGGAGAATGGCGGCAAAGTTTTGTATACCCGGTATCAGGTCGCCGGTACTCAGCAGGTTGATGACGGGCTGGCCAGTGGGGTTCGCGCTACAGGGAATACCGGTAAGGTCGTCCAGGCCGTAAGTGGCGCAGCTGTGGTTGCGGCCCAGCAGGTCGGAGAAAGCGAAGTTCGGCCGGGGCAGTGTGAGATATTGCTGGCCCTCAAAAGAAAACCCGTCGGATTTAGGGGCGAATGTGGGATTGAAATTACCATTGACATCCTTCATCACCTTATTGTCACCGTATTCAATGACGTCCAGTACTGTGCCTGGAGCATCGATTGCTACATCAAAATAATCGATGCCGTTGGGGCCAGTGATCGGGATGCCCTGTACAGTGCCGGTCAGTGTGCCGGCTTCCACTGCATGCAGGGCGCCGTCGGTAACTCCGGCATCGAGGCGAAGGCGGACCGTCTGGCTTTCACCCGGCCGAAGGCCCAGCATTTGATTGAAATCCGTGACCACTTCCGGTACGCCATCTCCGTCGCTGTCGACGCGGTTGCCGGCGCATTCCAGGGATTCATTAGCCAGGCCGGAATTGTACTCTTCCAGGAAGTCCTTACTGCTGTTGATGCAGATGCCTTTCCACTTACCGGAGAAGAGCCCGTTGGAGGTGCCGTTCTTTTTGACCGAGAACATCTGGCCGTCTACGGCTCCGCCTATGAGCTGGCCGTAGAAAAGCTTATCGCCGATGCGGCTGGCCAGTGCCGGCGATTCACTGTGTTTGCTCTGAAAGGCGAATGCAGTGAGAACGATATCTGAACCGGGGGGCGATGTATTGGTGATGGTCACATCGAACTCAAGAAGGTCACCACCGATCACGCCGCCGCCCGGGATGACCACCATATTGGTGAATTCTGCAGTCATCGACCCCTCTATGGCCGGATCGGGAGCCCCCGGCGGCGGGCAGTCATTGTCAAGGCCGGGATAGATGGCTGCAAGGTCACAGGGGACCACAGTTGGGAAAGTCAGATATGGACTCTGAGCATCACTGACCTTACCGATCTGGAAGGTCTGTGCCTGTACCGGCAATAATGGAAAAAGGCCGGAAAGGAGCATCATCAGAATACCATACCATTTTCGGGTAAAGGCTGTCTTCATGATCTTCATTTTTGATTATGATTGTAAAACTGAGACTATATCCTTGATGCTTCACGGAGTTCATTGGCCATTGCGCCCACGTACATGGGGGAAAGGCACGGCAGCAGGAAGATAATACGTTCCGAATGCCGGAACACAGAAGCAGCCCGGAACGAACTCCATTAAACATTCTTTCGAAAAAGGAGAAAAGAGCGATGGGAAAGCTGAAGGAGAGTAAAAAAACATATGTGAATACACTGTAGAATGGCAGGATGCGATTCCACAAGCAGTTGCAACTAAAAAGGAGCCTCCCTTTAGCCATCAGGCTATTCACCCGTAAGCAGCGCTCAAAGCAGCTGTCAGGATACATATGTTTTTATTTAGGTCGTCTTAAAAAATCGGGGAGGCTACATTTTGTAAAAACATATACGATTCCCCGTAAACAAAGGTACAGATTGCGAATCGGCGATAAAACTGCATATTCATGCGGGAAGGGAGGGTGGTAAAGGCTGCATATTCATGCAGGAGCTGTTGATTGAATAGAAAATTTCTTTATTTTTGGTAGCAGCATAAGATCAGTCTTATGCGTGCATAACGTGCATAAATCAGATGTTTTTCTTTCTCAGAGGCCGGATATCAGAAAACGCACGATATTTAACCCTTCCAGCCTCTCGTGGAAGCTCTGCCGAAAAGCTCCCTCAGCGCTAAAGATTTCATAAATTAAAAATAAAAGAGTATGAGATACTTACATCTTTTCGTTAAGTATTCGACTATCGCAATGCTCGCCATCATCCTTCTTGCCTGCACGAAGGATGGTATTGATGAAATGAGCATTATCAATTTACCCGAAAACACCGATCCTGTAGCAGAATGTTTCAAAGAAGAAACGGCCTGGGCCGACGGTGACCGCTACATCGAACCGGGCAACTGGGCTACCTATACAACTTACGAAGGAGTTGAACAAACGGTAACCCTATACGCGGCGGAATCCGTCGATATGGGAACCGTGAGCTTTTCTTCAGCGGCGGACGGCATGGTAACCATCACCATCGAGCTGGATGAGGGCTGGAGCCTGCGGGATGACGACGAGGCGGTAAAGATACAGGGTTACAACAGCCCTCCCTCGGGCAATCCCGCTCCCGGCCTGTTCAGAACCTATAAAGGAACAGAACTTAGCGTGACGGCCCCTGTTTTCGATTTCTACGGCATACACATGGATGTTAAAAAAGCAATAGAATGTAATTAGCAGATTCCCCTTTCCGGCTTCCGGCCACAGGGCTGGGAGCCGGTATTTCATCAAAAAGCTTTTAAAAATTGCTTATGGGTGCCATCAAGACCGCCATACCAACAATGGCCTTTTACGTCCTTTTCTGTATCGCCGGATCTCACGCTCAGGATGCTGTACTTCCCTCCGGGGGCAATGCAAGCGGCATTGCCGGCTCATCAAGCTACTCCGTGGGCCTTGTCTTGTACAAGAACATCACTTGTATTCCAACTGCAATAGACAACTGTCCGGGGTCTGTGGCGTATTTTGTCCAGCATCCCTTCGAACTGGCCCCTACCGGCGTGGAAGAGGAAGCGGGCCATGGGTTTTTTATAAAAGTATTTCCCAACCCTGCCTCTTCAGAATTGATCCTAAAGACAGATGATCCGGAATGGGCGAATCTGATCCTCCTGATCCACGGCCCGGACGGTAAACTCATTAGAGAGGAGGGGCTGGCAGGGCTGGAAACCACCGTTTCCCTGGGAACGCTCCGGCCCGGCATGTATATGCTAAGCATAGCCGACAATAGCAGAGTGCTCAAAACCTATAAGATCATAAAAAATCAATAACTCATGAAAATTCTCGTAGTGATTATGTCTTTGGCTGCATGGGCCTCCTGCATGGCCCTCCCGGAGACAACGCAAGCTCAGGCGCCTCAGAAGATAAGCTATCAGGCGGTTATCAGAGATGGAGCCGGCATGCTGGTTTCCAATGCCGATGTCGGCGTACGCATACAAATCCTTCAGGGTTCGGAAGACGGGGCCGCGGTATTTGTGGAGAGCCATGAACCAACGACCAACATCAATGGGGTAGCTGTGCTTGAGATCGGCGGCGGCAATGCCGAGTCGGGATCCATTGCAGGCATCGCCTGGGAAAACAGCCCCTACTTCATCAAAACGGAAACCGACCCGACCGGCGGAACGGATTACTCTATTGTCGGAACAAGTGAATTGCTGAGCGTACCGTATGCGCTCTATGCCAATCAGGCGGGTAACGGCGGGCAAGGCACAGGCGTAGAGGTGGGCCAGCTCGCACTGGGCGGCATTGTATTCTATGTGGCCGAAGATGGGCAACACGGCCTGGTGGCCGCGACTCAGGACCAGTCAGAATCCTCCAACTGGTTTACCGCGCAGAACAATATCAGCGATCCGGCCAATCACGATGAGGCCGGCAAAGGTTTTACCGACTGGCGGCTGCCAACCCGGTATGAACTCGACCTGATGTACATGGTTTTGAATGAGAACGCCGACGCCGGCTTTAGCGATGATTTCTACTGGAGCTCAACGGAGGACGATTTCCAGAATGTCTGGAGGCAAATGTTTGAAGATGGCCGCCAGGCACTGATCAATAAAAGTGCTCCGAGCAGAGTGCGGGCCGTGCGTTCGTTCTAAATAAAAGGCGGCCCGGCGCTTTTACGCTTGCCGAAAAAGAAAGGATAGCAGCTTAGTTTGCTGCTATCCTTTCTTTTTATCAATGGTTCCAGCCATCCGGGCCCGGATTTATTCCACCAATGGGCCTTCTTCATCCATTTCGGCCAGTATTTTCTCTTCGGAGGCTTTCTGAGGCACAGTTTTGTCAAAAGCCATACGCATAGCCTTTTCCATGTTTTCCGCCATGAAGGCCTCTCCCCGGGCCACGACGATCACTCTCTTTAATTGTGGCAAAGAGTTTTGCTGAGAACGGATAAAGACCGGTTCGACATAGATCATTTCATTGTCGATAAGCAAATAAGAAGTATGCCCCCGGATCACTTCCGTGCCACGCCGGTTCCACCAGGAGATCTGCTGAGCTATGTCAGGATCCTGGTCGATGACCGCATCGGCCTGCTCAAGCCCTGTAACGAAAGAACCTTTAGGTACGGCCAAGACAAAGAGCCTGCCGTAATCTTCTCCATCCTGATAAACCATGGGGATGGCCCGCAGGTTGCGCGCTCCTTCCGGGGTGAAGGCCATGGTCATGACGAAC
>CAYVVK010000240.1:0-4350 GCA_964454855.1 uncultured Phaeodactylibacter sp.
CTGGTCATTTCGCCCGATTCGCTGGTGGCGCGCGACCCGGACTTCATCTATCTGATCGAGGACGAGCGCTGGGCGGGCATCGAAGAGAAACAGCTAGAAAAAGTGGAGGCCAAATACGGCAAGTACGAAAAGCCGGAGCTGGCGAAGGAACTGTGGAAAATGAGGCTCACCGACCAGGCTTACTACTATCACATCAACATTGCAGATGAAGCACTGGGCCGCCGCAACCCAATAACCACCGCGCTCTGGCAGAAAAAACTGGCCATCAATGAGGCCAACCAAAAGAGGATCGTAGAGATCATCGAGGAGCACGGCTGGCCGACGGAATCAATGGTCAAAGGCAGTGCTGCCCAGGCGGCTTTTCTCGTCATCCAGCATGCCGGCCTGGAATTGCAGAAGAAATACATTGGCATGCTTAAGGAAGCCTGCGAGCAGGGCGAGGCCAGCTGCTCCGGCTACGCCCTGATGTACGACCGCATCGAGATCAATGAGGGCCGCCCCCAGCTCTATGGCTCGCAGGTGCGCCTCAACCAGGAAACCGGCCAGTACGAACCCTTCCCCATTAAAGACCCGGAGTACGTCAACAAACGGCGCGCAGAAGTAGGCCTGGGGCCGATACAGGACTACCTGGCCAACTGGGATATTGAGTGGGAGGAGGAGCAGAAGGAGTAGGGAAGTCGGAAAGCGGAAGGTGGAAAGCGGAAGCGACCGAAGGAAGTCTTGTACCCATAGAGCCGGGATTGGAAGTGGGCCCACTGCCGTCCTTTGCTGTTGGCCATCGGCATGGCGGATAAAAAAGGGGCCAACAGAGAAAATCGTACAGCTGTTGGCCTCTTCCTTGGACAGCCACCCTTCAGAAAGAAACGGAGCCGGAAGCTCCGCCTGTACCTGCCAGGCAGCCGCAGGATTGCTGCCGGCAGCGCCAGGCGACGAGATGCTCGCATTGCTCGCAGCCGGGATTCGGGCTGCACTCCATCACACACTCGGCAGTCATGAACTGCAGGCCGGGCTTGTGTAAGCCATTGGCCGGCTCCAGCGGGATAAAAAGAGCGGTGGCCGGGCCGTTGCCTTCCCGGTATTGGGCTTTGATGACGAAGAATTCGCCGGAATCGTCCATGGCTGTTTCAAGGCGGGCCTCGAGGATCTCTATTCCGCTCAGGCCGGCTATCTCGCGAATGAAGGCGTTGATCCTGCCGGGAGCATCCAAACGATAGGTTTGCCCCTCATGAGTGAGCGCCATTTTGCCGGACGCATATGGAAAGTCGCGGGAGTTTTGGCAGGAGAAGATCAGGCTGGCACCGAGGGCGATGGCCAGCAGCAGCGGGTAAAGCGGTGTTTTCATAACTTATTCTTTTTCTTTAAAGATATCGAAAGGCAAGCTGGGGCGCAAAGCGGCCGCTTGATTTAACCTGTCTTTAACAATGTAGCTGTATTGCTTAGGAATTACCATGGTGTGTCTATTAAATAATTTCTATTTGATTTCCGCCATCACCATCTTGATCTCCCCGTAAGAGTAAGCATTCTCAAAATGGCTTCGGGCCTCTGAGAGTTGAGCTTCGGGATGCTCCTGCAGGTAGGTTTTTATCTTTTCGATATCTTCGGCGCCGATCACCTCAGATACGTTCAGCTCCCCCAGGGCGATGTAGTGCGCCAGATGGCCCTCGATGGTGGAGGCGGCCAGGCCCCGCTCTTCGGCGATCTCCTTGATGGTTTTGCCCGACTGAAAGAGCTCGAAGCTTAGCTTTTTGGTATCCACTTTCGGCTTCTTCGGAACTTCCTCCTCTTCTGCAAGAGCTAAGGCGTCAGTGGGGATATTATGTTCTTTGCAGTAGTCCCGGATGATGTCGATCAGTTCGGCGCCGTACTGCCGGGATTTACCCTTGCCGATGCCGTGTACCTTTTTCAGCTGGGCTTCGCTCAGCGGCAGGAGCCGGGCCAGTTCGAGCAGCGTTCGGGAGTGCAGTACCTGAAAGGCCTTAACCTCTTTTTCTTCGGCGGTAGCGCTGCGCCAGGCCTTAAGTATGTTGTATAGTTCGGGATGGGGGGTATGGGCAGGCGAAGCTTCATATTCGGCCTTTGGGGCGGCTTTGCGCTGCGCCTCCTGGAAGTCGATCTCGGCATCGGCGCGGGTGCGCAGGTAGGCCTGGGTGGAAAAGCCGTTTTGCGTGGTTTCGAAGCAGGTGGTTTTTACGAAAACCTCTCTTTGCAGCTTCTCCAGGGCTTTTACGGCATCCTTCTTGATCTTTTGGTTATCGGTAATGATCTCCATGGCCTGTGCAACAGGCAGTAGCTCACCCTTCACCTTTTCGGCAAACCAGGCCGAGGCCTTTTTGATGCGCTCCTGAAGTTCCTCGTTATCCTCCGGCAAGCTGCCCTGGCCGAAGTAATACCGCAGCTGCCGGCGGAACTTTTCGGCTACAGGAAACAGCTGTTCCTCTGCTATGCCGGTGAGTTTGTTGAACTGCTGGAGTGCTCCGGGGTGCAGGCTGTTCTCAAACTCCAGCAGCACCCGGTTCATGACATTGAAATAGCGCTTCAGGGCCTGGAAGCTGAAGAGTTCCAGCAGCAGGGATTGCTGGTAGGTGGCCTTGTCTCGTTCCAGTTGTTCCGGCCCGGGGGCATTCTTTTCGGCCTCTTCGGAGAAGTCCTTCACCCGGCTGTCGGTCCGGATGCTGGAAGAACCGATGCGCGACATCAGGACGATGCCGTCAAAAGTTTTGCAGCGGCTCAGCGCCACGTACACCTGCCCGTGGGCGAAGGCCGCCTGCGCGTCCAGCAGCACCCGCTCGAAGGTCAGCCCCTGGCTCTTGTGGATGGTGATGGCCCAGGCCAGCCGCAGGGGGAACTGGGTGAAGGTGCCCACCGTTTCTTCGTCCACCTCCTTGTTCTGCTTGTTCAGGCTGTACTTGACGTTCTTCCATTCGGTGCGGGTGACGGCTATGGGTTCGGCCTCATCGGGGCACTGCACGTAGATGGTGTCTTTTTCGATACTGGTGATGGTGCCGATGCGGCCGTTGTAGAAGCGTTTTTCCGGGTTGGGGTCATTCTTAACGAACATGACCTGTGCTTCGGCCTTCAGTTCCAGCACCTCATCGGCGGGGAAGGCGTGGGCGGGAAAATCACCTTTGACCTCGGCCTCGAAGGTGTGCAGTTCGTTGGGGATGGCATCCAGCTTGTCGGCGTTGATCTGCTGGGCGGAGGCGTTGTGGGTGGTGAGGGTGATGTAGCCTTCTTCTTCACCGGCCTCAAAATCCGGGTCGAAGCGGCTGTTGAGGGTGGCCAGCACATCGGCGTCTATTTCATTGTTGCGCACCTTGTTGAGCAGGCGGATGAAGGTATTGTCCGACTGGCGGAAGATCTGCTTCAACTCCACTACCACCGGCCGGGCTTCCCGCAGGGCCAGGCTGCCGAAGAAGTAGGGGGTGTGATAGTGTTCGCGCAGCAGGTTCCACTCATTGTCCTTGACTACCGGCGGCAGCTGGTGCAGGTCGCCGATCATGAGCAGCTGTACGCCACCGAAGGGCTGGCCGGGGTTTTTATAGCGGCGCAGCACATCGTCGATGCCGTCGAGCAGGTCGGCGCGCACCATGCTGACCTCGTCGATGACCAGCAGGTCGAGGCTGCGCAGCAGGCGGATCTTTTCTCCCGAGAAGCGGCGTTGCCGGGCGGCTTCCCGGGCATTGCCCGGCAGGAAGGGGCCAAAAGGGAGCTGAAAAAGGGAGTGGATGGTCACCCCGCGTGCGTTGATGGCGGCCACGCCGGTGGGTGCTACGACGGCCATCCGTTTGGGGGCTTCTTTTTTAATTTTATGCAAAAAGGTGGTCTTGCCTGTACCCGCCTTGCCGGTCAGAAATACACTCTTATTGGTAAAACAGACGTATTGGTACGCCAGCTCTAGCTCGGGGTTGGATTGGAGGCGCATCGGGTTTTTACATAAAGGTACTAATTCTGTGCTTGGCGTAAAACTCAGGCGGCATAAACTCTCCCGAGTATGTTTTCGTCTTCGCTTTACCCAACAGGCTGAAAATTAGCGTTTTAATCTCTGTGCGGACGGTTTTTTGTAAAAAACAACTTCTGAAAAGAACCTGTGAACTGTCTTTTGGTAGTTCCCGGCCTGAAACGCAGGCCTGCCGGGAAGGTACGTTGCCGACAGTATTGATACGCCGGCTCTCCTTAAAGTGTTATACAAAGTGCCTCCCGCCAGCACCGTTTACTTCGACAAGATCATCGTGGAGGGGGAGAACGGGCAGCTGATGCTATTTCCACAGGCTTTTGCCTTTAATATTGCTGGTTTCAGCAGGTGACGCCTTCGGCTTGGCTGTTGGGGTGGCGGAAAGGTGTCGCCTGCGG
>CAYVVK010000240.1:4450-9070 GCA_964454855.1 uncultured Phaeodactylibacter sp.
CGCCTTCAGCTTGGCTGTTGGGGTGGCGTAAAGGTGTCGCCTGCGGGTTTCTTAGTAAAAGTTTTGTACTGCTTCGGTTGCCTTGGAAGCGACACCTCTTAGGCTGGAGCTGGAGCAGGAGCAGGAGGCGTCACTTCCTTCCTGCCAAAAAAAATGCCGGAACTGCACAAGGCGGTTCCGGCACTTACCTATTACTCAAACTGTATTTATAGTAAATCAACAAGCATATCGCTTGCTGATACTCAGCCGTGTTGCTTTTTGTTTTCTTATGACAATGATACGTGCTTTGGAAGTCCCAGTCGTTGCAGATTATAATCTGGGCCTTATTTGATCCTTTTTTGCCACTAAATATTGGGCGACCAGACGGTGTAGCTCTTCGGCGGGCACTGTATTTCTACCCAGCCTCCGCTTTGGGTGGTAGGATGCCAGTTGGAATGGCCGGTAAAATCCTTGATCTGTGTGTTGTTCCAATTCGTCGGGACCCATCTCTGCAGCCAGTTGTCGCTGTTGTTCAGGTAAACGATCAGGCCCGGGCCGTTGTATCCGTTTCTTCTGGCCACGTATTCGTCCTGGTCGGCATGGAGGATGGAGGTGGTTCCGGTAGCCTTATTATTGTGTATCCAGATGAGGTTGTTGAGCCTCTCCTTATCGAGCCACTCCTCGTAGTCCCGGTAGAAGATGGTGGGATATCCTTCGTGGGTGAGGATATAGGCATAGGCCAGCATTTTATTCCAGATCTCATCCGTATCGTGGTTGGCCACAAAGGTGACGGCTTTGTAAGGGTTTCGTTTCCACATCATGTCGTCGTAAAGCACGGAGAGGTTATTGCCGTCAAAGGCCTCATTCATTTTGTAGTAGCAGGCGAAATCGAAGACGCTGCTGTTGGCCTCATTGGCCCACCAGTTCAGGTAATCTACATTAGCATCCCAAAGCTCGCCGACAGAGAAACCACCGACATTATTGTTCCATTCCCGGACCACCGAGGGTGCAAAGCCTTTGACATAGTCAAACCGCCAGCCATCGAAGCCGATGACATCCCTGTAATATTTGCCTACGCCATCGGATCTCAGCCACAGCCAGTCCTGTACGTAGGGTACTTCGTGGCAGAGGTCGGGAAAACCGCCGAAGTAGCCCTCGTCGTTACTGTGCACCCAGTTGGCGTGAAAATCATGCTGGGAACGCAGGAACTTACCGGAGGCCACCTGGCTGAAGTCCGTCCAGGTAGAATCATTAGTGTACTGATTGTACTCCAGCTGGCCGCCGCTATTGTGATTGAGGACGATATCGGCGTATACTTCCATGTTCTGGGCATGCGCCTCATCGATCAGGCCAGCCAGTTCGGGTTTCGACCCGAAGCGGGTCTCTACGGTACCGTTCTGGTTGTATTCTCCCAGGTCGAAGTAATCGGTGGGGTCATAACCCATCGAGAAAGCACCTCCCTGCGCCTTGGAGACAGGAGGCAGCCAGATGGATTCCATACCGGCGCTCGACCATGCTTCCAGCTTGGTTTTCAAGGTGTCCCACCATACACCGCCGGCGGGAGGGTCCCAGTAGAAGGCCTGCATCATCACTCCTCCGCCGGGACCGCTGGAAAAAGTACGGGCGGATACCTGCTGGCCTCCCGTTTCCGTGCTGAAGGGCGCCCCGTCGTGTTGAGTGACGTGAACGATATCCAGTTCCCGGTCTTCGGAGATCTCATCCGGCAACACATCTTTATTACAGGAGAAGATAAAAAGAGGCAGTAGGAATAGCAGATAGGGGGTAAATTTTTTCATAGGGCAGAGTTTTTCAATTTTTATTTGTCCGTAAGGATTCGGAAAGAATAATCACGCTACAATATTATTCGGAATGATCCGGCTTTTCGCCGCAGATTATAATTTGAAACCCCTTTTTTCCGAATATTTAGCCTGGCCCGGGAATGCGCATTCCTCCGCAGGCAGGATTTTGGTGCTGTGCGGATTACCGTTCAATGTTGAAACATGAGTGTAGCTTATAGAATGGGCTGGCTTCAGGGAGCTGCGGCGCTGGTTAGTTAATGTTATAATATATTGATAAGCTGTTGATCACCTCGGCTGCCTGCTGTCAATTGTCAACTGCTTTCAGCCGCCGAAGCCCAAAGGGCGTAGGAGGCTTGCTGCCGACTGCACTAGCCGGCAGTTCTCTTCAGGTACTCCCGGGGGGTACAATCCTCCAGCTTTTTAAAGGAGCGGTTGAAGGCTGATTTGGAGTTGAAGCCGACGATGAAGGCGATGGCCAGCAAGGTGTGGTTCTTATAGTCATCCAGAACGGCAAGGCGCTTGAACTCCTCGATGCGGTAAGAGTTGACGAAATCGTTGAAGTTCACCCCGAAGCCTTCGTTGATCACCCGGGAGAGGGTATGAGGGCTGGTGTCCGTCATTTCCGCCAGTTCGTTGAGGCTGAGGCCGGGGTTGCGGTAGGGATATTCTTCTTCCATGGCCTGTTCCACCTTTTTCTTGATGGCCGTCATTTCCTCTTCACTCAGGGGCGGGGCTTTATCTTCTTCCTCCGGTTTTTGCCCGGGAGCGCTCTCCGGAGCGGGCAGCTTAAAGATTTCCGGTTGCCGCATGGTGAAATAGCCGAGCAGGAATACCGTCAGGGCGATCATGATCCAGACGGCGTCGGTGGTCTTGTCTGTGATATAGCTGAGGTCGCGGCCTGCTACCCAGCCGCCGGCTCCAATGATATAGGTAATGGCCCAGAGTGTAAGGCAGGCTGCCTGCAGCCACATAACTACGCGCAGGAACTGGAGGTTGGATTCGAAAGCATGGGTGTCTCCGGATTCCTTCTCATAACGGCGGATGCTGCGCAGGCAGAGAAACCAGAATAGGGTATTGTAGATCAGCGCCAGCCCGCCGGCCCAGGCAAAGAAGGGTTTCACTTCCTGGTTGACGACCTTCAGGATGAAGTCTTCCCTGGGCATCATCAGTAGGGGCGCATAGGCCAGCAGTTGGGCCAGGAAAGGAGCGAAATACCACCACCGGAACAGCCATCCCGATTGCTGAGAAGGCAGCCGCAGCAGGCGGTTGATGTAGGCCAGAAAAATGGGGGCGTAAAGAAAGTAAATGACATCCGGCAGGATCAACAGGCGGGGCATCCGCTGAAAGATCTCGCGGTCGTAGGTAGATACCCGCCCTACCAGGGCAATGCACAATAGCAGAATGAGCAGGGACAGCACCCGGTTGGCGGCGCGGTTGGTATCCTGCAGGGTGTTGATGGCGAGGATCAGGATCAGGCCCTGAAAGGCGGCCAGCAGCAGCAAAAAAGTATAGGTGTTGAAGGGGTTGCTGCTCAGGTCTTCCCAGGATTCCACCTCTGCCCTCAGCTCGTGCAGCCCTTTTTCCTCTACCACGAGTTGGCGGTTGACCCTCGCCCGGCCATTGGGGCGGCCTTCCACCGTTTCCCAGCTGCCGCGCGAGAATTTATAATAGGTGGTATCGTTCCAAAGAGGAACTTCGACGGTGAACTGCCCGTTCTCCTGCCGCTCCAGCCGGTAGGCCGGGTCGCCGGGCAGCCAGCCGTTAAAGCTGCCTACGACGTAAAGCGCCGCGTCGGGAGGAGTGTTTTCCGGGATCTCTTCAACGATAAGCCGCGCCATTCCGTAAGTAGGGCGTGGGGGCAGGTCTTCCCAGCTCTGTATCTTTAGGCGCAGGGTGTCGTTTGCCATTTCACCTTCGTAATGCCGGTTTCCCGTCAACTGGCTTACGATGCCTCCTTCCACCGTCTCCCAGTTGCCCCGGGTGAACTTGTACTCGAAAGGAACCTCCAGCCCATGCAGCCTGATATAGTGGTGGCCCCGGGCATCGCGTTGCAGCCGGAAAGCGGTATCTCCCGGCGACCACTGATTGAAGCTTCCCGCCAGGAAAATCGTGTCTTCCGGCGGCGTATTCAGGGGCAGTTCCTCCACCAGAATAGTGAGCTGGGCACTTGCAAGCAAGGGCAGCAGGCAACAGCACAACAGGAATACCACACGGCACTTTCCCATGGAGTGGGTTTGGAAATTTTTTTTTGGAAAACAACAGCTTCCTGCAAGGTACGCACAATATCCCTGCCCCTCCAAATAGAGCGGATAAGTTTACTGCCCTGTGGATGTCAAAAGTCATTGATGCCTGGTGCGATCTATCACCCGGACTGGCAAGGCAAGGTTATATATTAGTCACTGGTAAAAGCCATTTCCTCACGAAAAACGACCATTATGTTCCTCTACATCGAATTGTGGAAGCCCCGCCCCGCCTGGGACAACCTGCCCTGTGAACAAAGAGAAGAGTTTTTATCCATACTCGGCCCCAATGTCAGCCGCATGAAAGAGCTGGGCGTTGAGCTTATAGGCTTTGCGGTCAATGAAGATGCACCGGCCGGCGATACGGGCTACCGTTATATGGCGGTATGGAAAATGCCCAACCGCGGCCACGTCCATATGCTGGAAAAAGCCGTTAAGGATGAAGGCTGGGACAACTATTTCACCATTAGCGTGGCCAGCGGCAAGGTGCTGAAGGTCAATGATTTCGTCGGCGATATGGTCAAGGCCTAATCGCGGCGCCAGAAGAACAGAGGCTCCAGGTAGAGCAGCGTACCGTACTCATCGGTCACGCTGATGGCGGG
>CAYVVK010000241.1:0-9062 GCA_964454855.1 uncultured Phaeodactylibacter sp.
CCGGGGTTTTCCTCACAGTTATTTCCGCGTTCCCCGGCAGCGGGTATTGCATTGGTTTCATCATTGTCCCGGTCGATGTAGGTTTGCTCCGGCCGGCGCAGCACCCATACGTCCTCGTCTCCCGGCAGCCCGTCGCAGTCCTCATCTCTGCCAATGACAGTGGGGCCGCCTTCTCCGGTGTATTCACACCAGTTAATAACGCGATAGGTGCGGAGTATTTTAAAGCATTCATCTCCGGAGACGGAGAGCGAGTCATCATTTACGCTGACGGCCAGGAGGTCGCACCCGATGTCCCACACGCCTATGGTGTCGCTGTTGGGGGCGCCACAATTGGCCTCCGCATCTGCGGGAAACCGGATCTCGTAGTTGTGGCGCTCCTCGATGGTGATGCGTTGCTGGCAGGCAGGTTGGGAAAAGTTGCCGTAGGTATCCACTGCTCTGAATTTCCGGATGACTGTCCCGAAACCGCATTCATCGAGCTGGAGTTCGGGAAGCAGTTCGATGATCTCCGCCCCGCAATTATCACTGGCGGTAGCGCTGCCAAACAGGCTTTGCAACTGCAGGCTGTCGGCAGGGTCAAAACCGGAGGGTAGTTCATCACAGTTGATGGCCATGTTTTCCGGAGGCGTACAACGGGGCGGCAATTTATCTTCCACCAGGCTCTCTACGCTGCAGATCTCCATATTGCCGGAAGCATCCACCACCCGCAGTTCAATAGTGACGGTTGTATTGGCATCACAACAGGAGAAATCCACCTGATTCGCCCAGGGGGTAAACTGAGGAGTGATGGGGTTACAGTTTTCGTCGAAGCGCCGCAGCCGGCGTATTTCTATTCTTTCGATGGTGCAATTGTCCGTGCTGCCTTCGTCGAAGTTGGAAGCCAGCAGCCGGGTGGTGCCATTCGGCCCCAGCGAAACGTGGAGGTCATCGTCACAAACGGCAACCGGGTCGGTGCGGTCTATCACACACAGCTCACATTCCTTGACCGTTTCGTTGCCACAGCCGTCGGTGACGGTATAGCGCACCCGGTGGCAACCCACGGGAATATCGGTAATATAACGGCTTGCCGCCCCGTTGGGAATACTGGCCAGTACAGTGGTTTCCCAGATGGTATCCACAGGGTTGCCGGCCTCATCTTCCACGATCTCGGGCACCTCCGTTACGATCTCGGTATGTACCTCGAAGTAGGAACAGTTGTCACTCACGGAAGGAGAAGGCACGCCGAATGCTGCCGTACAATCAAAAGGGCCGGTGGAATAGACAAGCGGGTCGGGGAAGCCATCTCCGGTGAGGTCTACCAATGGGCAGCGCACTTCCGGAGGGGTGAAATCCTCCACCCGCACCACCTGGGCGAAGGTGCGGGGCTCTTCCGGATCACACCAGTCGATGATCGTCCAGGTTCGGATAAACTTGTAAGACAGTATGCAGTTTTCCACTACCGGGCCGTCGTCATAACTGGCGCTGATATTGCAGTAGGGTTCATCCAACTCAACGAGGCCGCCTGCGGTAAGCAGGAAAGGATATCCGGTGAAGCCGGGTGAAGGATTCCCCATTTGGTCCAGGGGAAAAGCCTCGTCGCACTCGATCAGGGCGGGGGAAGGCGGAAGCTGTACTTCTGCCGTTCCCGGCCGCCGGAAGCGGATGAGTTGTTCACAGGAAGCCGAAGGGCCCGAGCCATCGGTAGCTTCAAAGGCCCTGCGGATGGTAATGGCCCCGCAATCGCCTTCTTCCTCTAATACATCGCTGAAAGACAGGCTCGCCGGCTGGCAATTGCCCTGAACCACGGCTTCGCCCGTCAGCGCAAAGGAGGCCTCATCATCCAGGATCAGGCCGACATCCTCACAAAAGAGGGGAAGAGACAGGGCGGCAACAGAGGTAGTGGCGGCATCATGCAGCAGTTCGCCTTCACCTTCACTGAATACAGTATATTGATAGGGGCCGATGGCTCCCGGCAGGCTGGTTGTCGTCAACAAAAAGTAGGATTGCCCCGGCCTCAGGGGCAAAGTCAGGCGCGGAGAGGAACCGCCTGCCGATTCCCCGATCAGAAAGCGGCAGGGCTGCGCGGGGTCGAAGATGCCCTGGAAAACCGCCATTACGGCATTTCCCATATCCAGGCCTGAATTCAGCTGAAACGTATAGTGATCCGCAGCTGAAACTTCGAAGGCCAGCAGCTCGTAATGCCGCCTGCCCTCAAAGGAAAAGTTTTCTTCCAGGCAAAAATCCAGGGCTTCAGGCAGTTGGGGGCTTTCAGCTTGTAGTGCGCCGCCCAGGATCTGCGCTTCCGTTTCGGCCAGTATCTGTCCGGTATCATCCGGGCATTCCAACACCGGAGGGGCCTCATCTCTGGCTTCTATCTCTCCCTGGCAGGCGGGTAGAGGCAATATGTCCTGTGGGGCATAGGTAAAGGAAAGGCCCGTCAGCCAGGCGGCAGCTCTTTCCTGGCCCACTTCGGCTTCCATACTATTCAGTTGCAGGAGGAGGACATCGCCCGGAGAAACAGGGAATTGCTCCTGCCCGCTTTCACTTCCCGTGGAAGAGAAAATGGAAACCAACTGGCCGGAACCATCCAATAGTTGGCCTTCAAAAATACTCCCGTCCGGAAAATTGTGGGTTGCCCAACTGAAAGACAGCTGCCCACCAACACCTATAGGAAGCACCGCCATGACAGAAGAAGAAAAGGCATGGCCCCCGCTCAGCAACAGGCTGTCGGCGGAAGGCGTGAAGGAGGCAGATGCGCCCAGGCTTTCGTGCAGCCGCCAGCTTCCGGGAGCAAACAGCCCGGTGAAGCCGGTTTCCGGCATAGGCTGTATGGGATCGATCGTATAAGGGAAAAGCCCGACGCCATCCAGGATGGGGCCGTTGGTAGGATCTTCATCTTCTATGGTAATGCGGAAATCCTGTTCGCGCAGGCAGCCCAGCTCGCCGGCGAGCAGCATCTCCGGCGTCAGTTTGCGCTGGCAACCCGGGCCAAGATTGATGGCCAGGCCCTCTTTGCAGGCGAAATCCACTTCAGGGGCTTCCGCCTGGCTGACTTCTATGGTAAAGGCCTGCTGTTGGCTGTTGCCCGATTCATCGGTAGCGGTGGCTGTCAGAGTATGGGTGCCTGGAGTAGCCAGCGCGAGATAGGTATTGCGAAAAGGCTGGCTCAACTGGAGGCTCGCCCCCTCCGGAGAATCCACTTCCACGTCCAGGCCGGGGTTGGGGTCACAGGCATCGGTGGCCGCCAGGTTGAAGAAAACAACGGCTTTTCGGCTGCCGTCGCAGGGGCCGAGTTCAACAGACAGAGGGCCGGCAGGGTATATGATCAGCGGAGCATCGGCGTCCGGGCCACAGCCCCCCATAGAGGGGCCGGCAGCAGGAGACATGGCCGTCTCCGCAGCGATCATGACCAGGAAAATAGCGAACAGTAGAGCGTATCGGTGCATGGTATTCTATTTAACCTTTGCGGGCCGCCTTCCGGATAACTTTAAAGGACGGCCATGTCCAAATAAAAAATTGCCCTAGTGTTATTTGTCGGTTTGCCTACCATAGGTATAAGAAAAAAACATATGATAATAATGCCAATTGGCATGTTTGCGTTCAGTGTTAAAGTATATTTCGTATCAACAGGCCCGCTCCGGGAATCCCGGCCCGGCAATTCGCCGGGCATAAAGAGGCCGGAAATTCTCCCGTTGTCGTTGGGAGAAGGTAAGTTTTTGGGATGGGATATTCGCTCACTAAGCGAGTATTATTTTTTGGAGCCATTCATGGGCAGAAAAGGCTTTCAGCACCAATCGATGGAGCTGAACCGGGGTAGCAAAGGGGGGAGTATGTCTTGCCTCTTTTCAGAATTTGCGGCAGATTCCTTAGGCGCTTCCCCTACCGCAATTACCGAAACCAAATCAAAAATACAACTTCTGCCGCTTATTAAATAATATGAGAACCGAATACATTATACAAAATCCTCAATAATCATCGTTTTTTTATGATTTAAGCCTACATAAACAGAAAGGGGCAAGCGCGCCCTGCCTGGCCACAGGTATGCAGGACGCGGCGCTTTCCTTTTCTGTATTTACTCCAGCAGGATCATTTTCCTGCTCGCTACCTGGCCTTTTATCTGCAGCTTGTAGTAGTACACCCCGCTTGCGGGCAGGTGCTCCCGCAATACTTCTACTTCCTGGTAACCCTGGCTGTGATCGCCTTCGTACTGGCGGATCAGCCTGCCGCTGAGATCGTAGATACTCAGCAGGGCGGCACCTGCCTCCGGCAGGTCAAAGCCGATGACGGTTGAAGAGCGGAAGGGGTTGGGACGGTTCTGGTGCAATCGGAATTCCGGGCCTGCCTGCTGCGGTGCGCCGGCAAATTCCAGGGCTACTTCCAGCAACTCATTCCCGGGTGAGTAGGCTTCGGCCAGCGTCTGTTGAGAACTTATCCGAAGCAGATCGCTCAGCCGGCCGGCTGCCTGCGCACGGAAGTACAGGGTAAAGAGGGGTTTCTCCCCTGCCCCGGCGGAGGCCAGGCTTCCCTTGCGGTACCAGCTGGCAGTGATGTACCCTTCCGCCAGGCCATGCAGGCCCAGGCTATGCTCGTCCGCCAGGCCATATTGCACATCCACCAGTTCCAGTACGCGCTGGCCGTAATCCAGGGTGAACTGATACCCACGGGCCGCCTCCAGCTGAGCTGCGGTAAAAGGTACTTCCAGCAGCTCTCCCTTACTGAAGGCCAGCTCGGGAACCTGAAGCTCGAAAGTGCCTGCAAAACTCCTTCCTTCTACCCCGTTAAGGCTGGTAGTGACGGCTGAATTGTTCACATCTCCGATCTTGACCGCGATAAAGTTATTGCTCATCCGGTCGGTGGCCAGGTCGTTAATGTTGATTACCTCCGGGAAGATAGTGAACCAGGGGTTGCCCGGTACCGGGAAGTCGAAGTTGGCATCGATGAAACGCCAGCTGGTATTATTGGAGAACTCCAGCAGCTCACCCAGTATGAGCTTCTGGATCTCGATCATATCCAGCGTAGTGACGTTTCCGGAGCGATTGGCATCGGCAGCGATCAGCTTGTAGGGAGAGCCCAGCGGCTGCTCACCCAGCAAATGTTTCTGGATGATGAGCAGGTCGAAGGTGGACACACCGTTGCGATGGCCAAGGTCCAGGTAGGGAGTGATCGTATAGTCGTAGTGAGGCTCAAGATCATAGAATTCGTAGCTGCCATCCAAACTGGTATTCATCATCATGTTCATCTGCCCGCTCAGGGATACCTCCACGCCTTCTACCGCAGCCTGGTCTTCGCGAACGATCAGGCCGGCCATGGCAGGCAGGCCTTCACAAAGGTTATTGTTGTCCTGTACGACGATATAGGTTTCGCAGACGCCATAATTGAAACCACCGAGGCTGCCGTCGGGCTGAAGGGCCGTTGGGTTATCGGCGCTGTCCCAGACGTAGATCTCGATGTCTACGGTACCGGTATCTGCGCAGGTAAAGGACAGGCTGCGCTGGTTGATGTCCGGCACCTCGCCCGCCAGGTTGATGGAATAGGCGATGGTGTCATCACTGCAGTCCGTGGCTTCCGGTACAAAGTCCTTTGCCCAGATACTCACGCCTGCCAGGTCAAATTCTCCATCACCGTCGATATCCGTATCCGGCGGCAGTGCACTCAGGTTGGCCGACAGCCCGTTCAGGCAGGTGAAAGCGGGCGGCGCACAGTCCACCACCTCAAAAGGCAGCCGGGCCGAAACGCTATTGCCGCCACAGGCGTCTTCCGCCACCACCACAAAAGCATGCGTGCCGAAGGGAAAGTCTCCCTGAATGCTGTAATTCGGATAAGAGCCGCTAAGGGCATTGCCCGTCAGCTCCTGGTCGATCGTGCCGTCGGCGTTGGCATCCAGGAATACCTGTACGGAAATGCCCGCTGCAGAACATTCTTCCGAAACAGTGAATGGATATACCACCGCCCCATTGCAGTTCTCTGCATCGAGGCCGCAGAAGACATCCGGCTCCGTAAAGCTGATCACCGGCGGCGTATTGTCGACGACCTTGATGATCTGCGTGTATTCCCATAATCCGACAGACGGCGAAGTACGCCAGTACCCACTGGGATTGGTGGAACCATCGCAGTTCGTCCCCTTCACACCGAAGGCAGGTATGCTGTTCGTATGGTTGTCATCGCGGTCGATATAGGCCGTTGAGGGGCGGCGCACTACCCAGACGTCTTCATCGCCGGGGGTGCCGTCGCAGTCCTCGTCGCGGCTCACTACCACCGCAGCAGAACTGCCGTCGTACTCACAATCGTTCATCACCCGGTATTTCCGGAAGATCTTGTAGCAGGAGGGGTCCGCGGAACCGGGCGTCGGGGTAAACACTTCATCTGTTACACTTACGGAAAGCAGGCCACAGGCCAGGTTGTTGAGCAGCAGGGTGTCGGGTTCCGGCACCTCACATTCCACCGTCACATCTTTGGGGAATTTGATCTCGTAATTGAACTCCCTGGTAATGGTGATCACCTGGCGGCAGGTATTTTGCGAGGTATTGCCGGCCTCATCTACCGCCCGGAAGTTGCGCAGTATGGTGCCGACATCACAGTCATCCAGGCTGATCACCGGCTCCAGCTCTTCAATGACGGCATCCCCGCAGTCGTCCTCCGCAAAGGCGGCTCCGAAAGTTTCCTGCAGTATACTGGCATCAGTGGGGTCGAAGTTGGCCGGAAGATCATTGCAACTCACCTCTACATCATTCGGAGCGATACAGTCGGGCCGTACCTTGTCTTCTATCAATACTTCAAGCGAGCAGGTATTCTGGTTGCCGAAAAGATCGATCACCAGCAATTCTATGGTAACCTGCCTGCCGGCATCGCAGCAGGAGAACTCCACGTAGGGCGCCCATTCCGAGAAATAAGGCGTAATGGGGCTGCAATCCTGGGGATCGAGGCCGAAGCGGCGGCGCACCAGCATGGTGTCGATACCGCAATTGTCCGAACTGCCCTCATCGATCTGCGAGGCACTTATCATACCGTACCCCTGCCCGCCAATGGAAATGTTCAGATCGTCGTTGCAAACAGCAGTGGGCTCTACATTATCGATGACGCAGAAATTACACTCCACCGTGGTGTAGTTGTTGCAATCATCCACCACCTTGTAGCGGAAGCGGTGGCAACCCAGCGGAATGCCGCTGACATAGCGCGAAGCACCGGGAGCAATGGAGGCCACCACCGAAGCTATCGTATCATAACCAATGACCATGCCATACTGATTGGTAATGGGCACTACCTCATCCGTTACAATGTCGGTATAAACCTCCCAGCCGGAGCAATTGTCACTTACCACCGGCAGGGGCACTTCAAAAGAAGCGGTGCAGGCATAGGGGCTGCTGGAATAGGTAAGCTCATCCGGCTGGCCATCGCCGTTGTAATCTATATTGGGACAGCTCACTACCGGGCCGTCGACATCCCCTACCTTGATCACCTGAGAAAATTCCAGCATTCCGGAACCCTGTGGTGCACACCAGTCCAGAATCGTCCACTTGCGCACGATCCTGAAGGTACCCTCGCAAACCACAATGGGAGGCGCATCTTGATAGGTAGCTCCTATATTGCATAAAGACTGATTGACCGGAAGAGGGCCGAAATGGGTTTCCATCATGGGGAAGCCGGATACCGAAGGCGCGGGGTTGCCATTGGCATCCATGGGATAATCTTCATCACAGGGTATCTCCACCGGGCTGGCCGGCAATATTACATC
Source organism: uncultured Phaeodactylibacter sp. (assembly GCA_964454855.1). Lineage (GTDB taxonomy): Bacteria > Bacteroidota > Bacteroidia > Chitinophagales > Saprospiraceae > CAYVVK01. Next base: position 7,712 of record CAYVVK010000241.1, read on the forward strand.
CGACAGGGTAGGCCGGCGTATGGTGATCTGCTGCGTACACTGGGAAACGTTGCCCAGCGGATCCTCCGCGCGGAACGTCCGGTTGACCTGCTTGTCCGAGCAATCGGGAAGGCCCGTCACCAACTGGTCCTGGAAAGTGATGCGGATGTCCAGCCCGCAGTCATCCCCGATCACAGGCTCACCGGTTACCGCCAGGCTGTTGGGGTTATTGAGGATGGAGTCTATATCCGTACAGATCAACTCCACATTCTGGGCCGGGCAGCTCAAAGAAGGCGGCGTAATGTCCTGAACATACACCTGGCCCGCACAGACCAGGCCGCAGTAGGGGTCGATCACTTCGGCAATAAGCGTTTGCCCTGCCAGATCGGCGGTGATGGTGTCTCCGATGCTCTGTCCATTATCCATCCGGATCAGGTTCACTTCAAAGCCATCCGGAGAACATCCGGAGCCGCCACCGGTAAGGACCATACTGGGTGTTACCGGCACTTTACAGGCGTTGCCAAGCGGAACGCTGATCAGGTTATTACAGGCGTAAAAGAAATTACTGCTGAGCGTCACCGTCACCATGGCGGAAGTAGCCGGGCAACCGCCCTGCGCTTCCACGGAATAGGTGAAGGTATAGGTGCCGTTTGGAAGAAGGCGGATGTTGACACTGCTGGGGTCCGCCAGGGATATTCCGGTATTGTCATCATCCGACCAGCTGCCATTCGGACTGGGATTGCCCTGCAGGGCGCCGAAGAGGTCGACGACAACAGAGTTGGTGTTGCAGGTCAGGCAGACATCGATGAAGCCATTGGCGCCCGCGGTGAGGCCCTCGCAATCGCCATTCACGAATATCAGGGCCGGGTCGTGGTCATCTTCATCGAAGGCCGCCAGGCCACTACCCGGGGTGCCGCTGCCGTCGCCGGTGATGGTATTGTCCGCCGGGCTGTTGGGCTGGCCGCCGGCATCGTTGGTGTTATCCTGGTCGTATTCGGAATCGATATCCACAGGTGGGGTGTTGCCGGGGTCGGTATCGTCATCCGCAGCGCTGATCTCGGCGTAGTTCACCAGGCTGGAGCCGGTGAAATTGGGGCTCACCACGAAGAAGATATCCAGGAAGGCGCTGCCGCCGTTGGCGGAGATCGGCCCGGGAATGACCCTCGTTGCTATATTGCCGGATACTGCCCAGGCCGAGCCGGTGAGGTTCAGGCCGGCAGGAATGTAATCCGTAATTTCCACATTATAGGCATCGGCCTCGCCCTGGTTGACTACTGTAATGCGGAAGGAAACCGGGCTGCCGGGCGTAAAGGGCCCGGCTCAAGAGCGCCCAGGGAAGCGGCACTGTTTCGATTATTACCACAGCCGCGAT